>LJUI01000050.1 GCA_001303705.1 candidate division TA06 bacterium SM23_40 | reverse complement strand
GACGAGCAGGAGGCGATGAGGTGGGCCGTCCGTGCAGTGGGAAGGGTGGCCGACGTTCCCCTGGCGATCGACTCCGCCGATCCGCTCGTCATCGAGGCCGGTCTCGCCGAGGCGCCTGGCAAGTCGATCGTCAACTCGGTGACCGGAGAGGAGAAAAGCCTGGAGCGGATGCTTCCGCTTGTGAAGCGGTACGGTGCTGCGATGATCGGGATGGCGATCGACGAGAAGGGTCTGCCGGATACGGCGGAGAGCCGCTTGGCGATCGCTGAGCGCATCGTCGCACAAGCCCTCGATACGGGCGTTTCGCTGCGCGACATCTTCATCGATTGCGTCACGCTCACAGTCGGTGCAGCTCAGGATCAGGCCTGGGAGACACTGAGGGCGATCGGCATGGTGAAGGAGCGGCTCGGCGCCAGAACCGTGCTCGGAGTGAGTAACATCTCACACGGCATGCCGCAGCGGGGCGTACTCAATCGAGCATTCCTGGCGATGGCACTCGGCTATGGCCTCGACCTTCCCATCGTCAATCCTTACGCGAAGGGAGTCGACGAGGTCGTGGCCGCCGCCGATGTCTTACTCGGCCGGGACAAGATGGGATTATCATTCATCGAGCAGTTCGGGAAGCAGGGCGCGTGATCGTGGGCTCGTCGCCGCACCGCGGGCAGGCGGGATTGGGCTGATACTCGAGGATGCGGACGATCGCCGTCCGCGAGTCATAGGTCCAGAGGCGGCAGACCAGCGGTTCGCCCACGCTGAGGATGAGTTTCACGGCTTCAGTCGCCTGAATCGCCCCCAGCGTTCCTGCAAGGGAACCGATGATGCCCGCCTCCTGACAGGTGGGCACGGTACCCGGCGGTGGGGGTTCTGGGTACAGGCAGCGATAGCATGGCCTGCCCCCTGCAGGAAAGATAGTCACATGCCCCTCGAAGGCGAGCGCGCTCGCGTGGACGAGGGGCTTGTTTGCCATGGAGGCGGCGTCGCTGACCGCATATCGGGTGGGGTAGTTGTCGCTGCCGTCAACTGCGATATCATAAGAACCCACAATAGAGAGTCCATTCTCCGGAGTGAACTTCTCGAGGTGGGTTTCGATCGTTATCTCCGGATTGACTGCGGCGATGCGATCCGCAGCCGAACGAGGTTTGGGTCTGCCCACGTCCCCGGTTCCATGGATGATCTGGCGCTGCAGATTGGAGAGCTCGACAGATCCGTCGTCGATCAGACCGAGCGTGCCGACTCCTGCCGCGGCGAGGTAGATGGCGGCTGCCGAACCCAGTCCACCCAGTCCGACGATGAGCACCCGGGCGCCAAGCAACCTCTCCTGGCCATCGGCGCCGACCTCGGGCAGAATGATCTGTCGTGAGTACCTCTCGAGTTGATCGTCACGCAGCATCGGTCCCTCTCATCAGTAGCTTCGACCCGCGCACATTCTACCACCCCCCCACTCCCCTGTCAACCCGGGGACCCAACCCGTGCTGTCAACCCGGGGACGTTGGTAGGTTCTGTGGGTTACGCCGGGGACGGGGTACGCATCGCAATGGCAGTCGGATGGGACGCCCGGCGTGCCTCGTCTCGGATACTTCTCATCCAGAGGCGTGCCGTTTTCTCTTGACAATCGGGCTGGATCTATTGTATCCTACAATGGCCTCCTGCAGGTACATCCACCGTAGTGATGAGCTTCTTCACTGTCTCCTTCGGCTGATCCCGGGCACGCGACAGATCTCTGGACCGAACTCGCTCCATCGACCGATTCCTATGATACCGATCTCGACCATCTCCTTCGAATGACGTCGTCCAGTGATTCGCTTCGTTGCGATCTGTCGCGCCTAGGGCTCCTGAGCCATCCCGGTCAGCCGGCAGGCGAACGCTCGCTCAGCCCTGAGCCGGCGGACTGTCAGGTGTGTATTGACCAGCGTCTGGGGCCAGGATCGGGCGGTGGAGTCAGTCGATGGGAGGCGTGAACCACTGAGGAGGTGGAGAACATGAAGAGAGGGTGGGTTTTCGTTGTACTGGTAGCGATGGTGGCCCTGGCGGTCCTGGCTTTCCGTCTGCGGGCCGAGGGGCAGAGGACCATCGCTACGCGCAGCCACGAACGCGCTCCGGAGATCACGTTGCCTCGATCGTCAGGTGGGCCGGATGACTGGGGGTATATCTACGTAGACAGTGATCCGCCAGATCCGGTGATCACTTATGAGTGGATCGATCTGGAGACCGCGGGCTGGGTCGTCGACACGGTTGCAGGACTGGGTGACGACAATGTTGTCGGTCCGTTCCCGATCGGGTTCGACTTCCCGTATTACTGGTATGATGTCGATCAGTTCTACGTTGGCTCGAACGGGTACATCTCGTTCAGCGACGACATGCTCGAGGCTGCCCCGTTTGTGCAGTATCCGAAGTCGAACAGGCCGAATGACGTCCTCGGCGTGTTCACGGACGACCTCGAGTTCGGCAACCCGGCCGCGCCGAATGCAATATGCCGGTACGCCACGAATTCGGCTGCCGACACTCTGGTGATCGATTATCTGGACGTGCCGTTCTGGGCATATCCGACTCCGACAGGTAACAACACGTTCCAGATCATCCTGAGCCAGCCCGATAGCGCGATCCGCTATCAGTATTTCGAGCAGACTGGATCAGGGTCCAGCTCCAATACCCGGTCGGTAGGCTGGGAGGACATAGCTGGGCACTGGGGGTACTCCTATCTGTTCGGGTTGAATCCGCCTCAGAACGACATCCATGCCGGGCTGGCGATCGCCATCTATGACACCGCCACATATGAGCCAGCGTTTCACGATATCGGTATTGAGGCCGTGATGAGCGGTAACTCGGGCGGATTCTTCACCGAGTTTGGTGAGCCGCTCGTGGTCTGGACGCGAGTCTACAACGGTGGAAGCAGGGATGAAGCCAGCTTCCACGTCAGGATGACGATCAGGGATGAGTACGGCTCCGTTGTGTTCCAGCGGACCTGGATAGTCCCCGTTCTGGGCATCGGAGAGGCGATCACGTTGGTGTTCGAGCCCTGGATACCAGCTATGGAGGGGCTGTATACAGTCAGAGTCGAGAATCTCCTGATTGGTGACGAGAACCCGGCTAATGATGTGGTCGATGTGGAATGCCATGTGGCAATCCTCCCGGCTACGTTCGACTACTGCGACGCGATTCTCGAGTCGGGAGTCCCCTGGTGACCCATCTACGCTCCTGGATGGGCGAATTACTTCGTCCCATCCCGGGATTCGGTCCGAATCTCGCGATATGAGGTCTACATCAATTCAGGAACGCCTTGCTACAACTGCCTCGTCTTCTACGTGTTCGATGACAACGGGCCCGGTTCGACGCCAGGGGACACGCTGGCTCTGGACACGCTCGACTACAATGGGGGACAGGGATGGTATGGAGTGGAGGTTGAGCCCGAAGTGGAGATCACCGATGGCTCCGGGTTCTACATCGCGTGTATGGGGCTCGACGATCAGAACCCCTATGTGGGATTCGACCTGACGCCTCCGTTCTCCTACCAGATGTGGGAATACTCGAATACGTTTGGATGGCGACCGGGCCGGGACCGGTTCACGGAGGATGTCGGAGTCCGGTGTGATATCGAGCCGTGGTTCCTTCCTGATGTCGTGGCGACGGTCGACGAATTTCAGCGTACGACCGTGCGCGGCGCCCCTGGGATCACACCGCCGAATGCCTCACTCGACTTCGCCGTCAACTTCCGCAATACGACGCCCGGGAACGTGAGCACGCAGTGGTGGATCGATGCCTATCTCGGTCCGAACCTAGTATACAGCCTTGGACCATATAGCCTCTTCCTGCTTGGCGGCCAGGAATTAGACCGGATCTATGGGCTACCTGTGCCGTCGAACGCGCCGGTTGCGGGTGACTACAGGCTCTATGTGCGCGTCGGCTCGTACCCGGACGCAGAGCATGAGGATTCGTTCCCCTTCGAGATCAAGTCTCGAGGCCTTCAGTAAACGTGGGTCGGGGACGTTGGTAGGTTCTGTAGGTTGTGGCGCCTCTCTCGAAAGGTCAGCACGGGAGTCGATGACTGCTGAGCCGGGTACGTTCCTGTATGGCGTTAACGAACTCCACAACGTAGGGGCGGCATAAACGTAGGGACGGCATAGTTGGGGCCAGTAATCTTCATTACCTAAAGACGTCCCAGAGCTTCTGTTGTAGTTGAATAACCTTCAAAACCCGGGCAGTCCTCGTATAACCTTCCGAACCTACCAACGTCCCCGGCATGTCAAATAGCCCTCAAGACCTAGGTACATCCCCAGTTGTAGTTGTGGGGCCCACCGACATCCCTGAGCCGGCCGAGCTGATCGGTCGGCTTCGTTCTTGGGTCTCCAATCGCCAATAACTTCCATAACCTGGGTGCGTCCCTGCGTCGCCTCGCCTAACCTTCCGAACCTACCAACGTCCCCGGCAGGTCGAATAACCATCAAAACTTGGGTACGTCCCGGCGTAACCTTCTGAACCTACCAACGTCCCCGGGGGAGTATGTGAAAAAATGCACAAAGTTGGGGGAAAATTCTTGACAACGAAGGGGCAGTCCGAATATAGTGTGGCCGCAGTGGTGTGGTCGATTACGAGACCAGCCCAGGTGGTCATTTTTCTCGAATCAGGGTTTGACATACCGGCTGGTCTTTTTCGTGGCGGCGGTAGGTTCTGAGCATGGGGAAGAGGAGCGGAGATGGATCCGAGGCTCATCTATTCTGTGGGGACAATGGCGGGGATCGGGACGCTGTTTGGCGCCGGCCTCGCCTATGCATCTCGCAAGTTCGCCGTCCATGTCGACCCGAAGATTGAGCATATCATCGAGGTTCTGCCCGGCACGAACTGCGGGAGCTGCGGGGAGGCAGGGTGCAGCGGATTCGCTGAGGCCGTTGTCGCAGGCAGGGCTCCGGTCAGCGGATGTGTGCCCGGCGGTTCTGAGGTCGCCGAGCAGGTGGCCGCGATCATGGGCGTTGAGTGCGGCGCGGGCGTGGAGCCCCCCCTCGCGGTCGTACGCTGTCAGGGTGGGAGGGCCGAGGCCAAGGAGCGGTTCATTTATCGGGGGATCCAGGATTGTAAGGCAGCCCAGTTCGTGAGTGCGGGGTCGAAGGCGTGTGTGTATGGCTGTCTGGGACTGGCATCGTGCGAGCGCGCCTGTCCGTGCGGGGCCATCACTATGGGCGACAACGGGCTTGCTATTGTATCAGAGGAGGCGTGCACGGGCTGCGGCCTCTGCGTAGCGGCCTGTCCGCGCGGGATTATCGAGCTCATTCCCCGTACCCAGCGCTTCTACCTTGGATGTATCTCCCAGGGCAAGGCGAAGGAAGTGAAGGCAGCCTGCACCGTTGGGTGTATCGCCTGCACCCTGTGTGCCGGCAAGAAGGCGCCCCCGGGGGGCGGCATTGTGATGGAGGGCAATCTCCCGAAGATCGATTACGACACCATACAGGAGTGGCCGGAGGCGAACGAGGTCTGCCCGACAAAGGCGTTCGTTTTTAGGAACGGGGCACGGCCTCCGGAGGCTGAGGATACGGATTGATCGAACTGAGGGGCTGTCCGGTGGCGCCGCCGCAGAGGCGCTGTCGACGGCTCCCGTGGAGTCCCCGCGTCGGGGACCGCAATCGTGAAGATCCATTTGCCGGAGAAAGAGCGATGCAGTTGAAGGTTCCGGGCCCGATGGTCGTGTCAGACTTCACCCAACAGGTGGAGGCGATCATCGGCCAGAGCGTATCGAAGTGCTATCAGTGCGGAAACTGCACGGCTGGATGCCCGGCAGCCCCGGAGATGGACTTCGGGCCGCAGCGGATAATCCGATTCGTGCAGCTGGGGTTGAAGGACCTCGCCCTCACGAGCAATACCATCTGGACGTGCGCCTCGTGTGTCACCTGCACCACGCGGTGCCCTCAGGAGGTCGATATCACGGGTGTGATGGATGCCCTCCGGATCATCGCCCAGCGCGAGCACTACCCTGTGCAGGATCGATACGTGACAGCCCTCAATGACATCTTCCTCGGGAACATCAGGACCTTCGGCCGGCAGTACGAGATCGGCCTCATCGGGAAGTACAATCTGCGCACGCGCCAGTTCTTCAAGGACGTGATGCTCGGCCCGAAGCTCTTCTTCAAGGGGAAGCTGAAGCTCCTGCCGCACCGCAGCGGGAACGTGCGTGAAGTGCGGGAGATCTTCCGGCGAGTGAAGGAGGAGAGTGCCGCGTCGTCGGCGAATAGAGCCGGCAGAGCGTGAACGGCTGGCGCCGTCGTCCGCCGGCACCTGATACACCCCTCTTGGATCACAAGCGGCGGCGAGATGGAAGGAGAAGGAGACGATGAGATTCGCCTACTTCCCCGGCTGCACGGCGCCGGGATCGGCGATCGAATTCGAGATGTCGACGCAGGCGGTACTGGAGCCGCTCGGGCTCCAGTTTGATGAGATACCGAACTGGATCTGTTGCGGGGCGACGATGGGCCATACGACAGACGACAATCTCGCGCTCGCCCTGCCGGCTAAGGTTCTGCTCAACGCAAGGGAGATGGGCGGTGGGCTCGAGGTGGCGACCGTCTGCGCTGCCTGCTACAACCGGCTTCGTGCGACGAACTACGAAGTGCAGCACCGTGAGGACCGGCGGGCAGCCGTGGCGAGGATCCTCGGCGAGGAGTACGGGGGAGACGTAGGTGTCCGGCATCTCCTCGATATCGTCGTGAACGAGATCGGGACGGAGGCACTGTCGGAGAAAGCGACCAAGAAGCTCGGAGGTCTGAAGGTCGCCTCATACTACGGATGCCTCCTCGTCCGTCCGCCGAAGATGGTTGCCTTCGACGATCCCGAGGAGCCGAGGTCGATGGATCGGCTCGTCGATGCGATCGGCGGTGAGCCTGTCGACTGGACACACAGGACAGAGTGCTGCGGGGGAAGCTTCACCCTCTCCAAAATCTCTATCGTGAGACGGCTGGTGAACGACATCCTGTCGGCTGCGAAGGACGCCGGTGCAGAGTGCATCATCGCTGCCTGTCCGGTCTGCCAGCCGAACCTCGACCTGCGCCAGGCAGAGGTCGAGAAGCAGTACGGCGAGGACTACGGGATACCGGTGCTCTACTTCACGCAGCTTCTGGGATTGTCGCTCGGGGCGAGCCCGGAGGCGATCGGCCTGGATAAGGTCATCGTCGATCCCAGGCCGCTCCTCTCGGCGAAGGGCCTCATTTAGACTCATAGACGTACGGGTAGGCGGATCAGGGAGTCGGGAAATGGCGAGAATCGGCGTCTTTGTCTGTCATTGCGGCAAGAATATCGGTGCCACGGTCGACTGCGAGCGGGTCGCCGGGGAGGCTGCCAAGATCCCCGGTGTCGTCCATTCCGAGAATTACCTGTATATGTGTTCCGATCCCGGGCAGCTCAAGATCAAGGACGCCATTCGCGACAAGAAGCTCGACGGCGTTGTCGTGGCAGCGTGCAGCCCCCATATGCATGAACGCACCTTTCGCCGCGCCGTCGCCGAGGCGGGGCTCAATCCCTACCTCGCGGAGATGTCGAACGTGAGGGAGCACTGCTCGTGGGTCCATCAGGATATCGAGGATGGGACAGCGAAGGCGATCGACCTCGTCCGGGTGATGGTGGAGAAGGTCAAGCTGAACCAGCCGCTGACGCCGATACGAGTGCCGGTTACAAAGCGGGCCCTCGTCATCGGCGGCGGGGTCGCCGGCATCCAGGCCGCTCTCGACATCGCCAATGGTGAGCGGGATGTCATCTTGCTGGAGAGGGACCCGTCGATCGGGGGACACATGTCCCAGCTCTCCGAGACCTTCCCCACCCTCGACTGTTCTCAGTGCATCCTGACTCCGAAGATGGTCGAAGTGGCGAGCCACCCTCGCATCACGCTCCTCACCTACTCTGAGCTCGAGGAGGTCGACGGGTACGTCGGGAACTTCCAGGTGAAGATCCGGAAGAAAGCGCGCTCGGTCGATATGGACGTCTGCACCGGGTGTGGAGTGTGCATGGAGAAGTGTCCGGTCAAGAAGATACCGAGCGAGTTCAACGTCGGACTCAGTATGAGGCCCGCCATCTATACACCGTTTCCTCAGGCCGTGCCGAACGTGCCGGTTATCGATAAGGAAAACTGCATCTACTACATCAAGGGGAAATGCAAGGTCTGCGAGAAGTTCTGCGGCCCGGGAGCGATCCGGTTCGACCAGGAGGATGAGATCGTCACCTACGATGTCGGGGCGATCGTCGTGGCCACAGGATACAGCCTCTACTCGGTGGGGGAGAAGCCTCCCGGGAGCACCATCGCAGGGTACGGCGAGTACGGGTATGGCAACATCCCTGACGTGATCGACGCGCTCCAGTTCGAGCGGCTGGCGAGCGCGTCGGGGCCGACCGAGGGTCACATGAGGCGCCCCTCCGACGGCGCAGAGCCGAAGACCGTTGCCTTCATCCAGTGCGTCGGCTCCCGGTGCCCAGAGAAGGGCATCACCTACTGTTCGAAGATCTGCTGCATGTATACAGTCAAGCACGCGATGCTGTACAAGCATAAAGTGCACGACGGCGACGCATACATCTTCTACATGGATATCCGTTCCGGGGGAAAGAACTACGAGGAATTCGTGCGCCGGGCGATCGAGGAGGATGGCGTCGTCTATCTGCGGGGGCGCGTCTCCCGCCTCTATCGGAAGGACGGCAAGGTCATCGTCAGGGGTGCGGACACGCTGAGCGGCACGCAGGTGGAGATCGCCGCAGACATGGTGGTGACTGCCAATGCCACGCTTGCCCAGCCGGACTCGCAGGATGTCGCTCAGAAGATCGGAATCGCCTACGACAAGTACGGTTTCTTCTCCGAGAAGCACCCCAAGCTGGCGCCGGTGGAGACGAATACGGCGGGGGTCTTCCTCGCCGGGGCGTGCCAGGCGCCGAAAGACATTCCCGAGGCAGTGGCCCAGGCATCGGGGGCTGCCGCCAAGGTGCTGGAGATGTTCGCCGTCGACGAGCTGGAGCGGGAACCGACGATCGCGGTTGTCAATGAGGATACCTGCGTCGCCTGCTTCTTCTGCAAGCGGATCTGCCCGTACTCCGCCGTCGAGGAGAAGGAGATCAAAGACAGAGACGGGAACCTGATCAAGCTCGTCTCCCATGTCAACGAGGGACTCTGTCAGGGGTGCGGGCTCTGCGTTGTTGCCTGTCCTTCAAAGAGTATCGAACTCCTCGGGTTTACTGATGAACAGCTCTTCGCCGAGATCAACGCCCTCGCCGAGTAAGCCGAGGCATTGCCGAACAGATTCCCACACGAGGGAGCAGACCGGGAGATGACGACAGCGGACTCACAATCATCGGAGCAGGAGCAGCGGAGAGAAGGGGCTGTCGGACCCGAAGGCTGGGAGCCGAAGATCGTAGCCTTCGTCTGCAACTGGTGTACCTATGCAGGAGCTGATCTCGCCGGCACCAGCCGCCTGCAGTACCAGCCCAATGTGCGCATCATCAAACTGCCCTGTACCGGCAGAATCGACCCCGTCTTCATCGTTCGGGCATACGAGGGCGGGGCCGACGGTGTGCTCGTCTCCGGATGCCACCCGGGGGACTGCCACTACTCCTCCGGCAACTACCATGCGAGGAGGCGGTTCGCCCTGTTCCGGAAGCTCATGGAGTTCGTGGGCGTCGATCTCGACCGGCTTCAGTTCTCCTGGGTTTCGGCGGCGGAGGGCGCCAAGTGGGTCGATGTCATCAACGATGTGACTAATCGTGTGCGCGCACTCGGACCGTTCACCGAGTATCAGGCGCTGAGCCGCTGGTGGAAGGAAGTTCCCGACGAGCAGGCGATCGAGCAGAGGGCATAGGCGATGAGCAAAGGGCTACAAGACATAGCTCGAGAGCTGCTGGAGAAGGGAGAGGTGCAGGTCGTCGTTGGCTGGGGTGCGGTGAAGGCCGACCCGGACAGGACGCGGCCCATTCTCGTCACCGATCCCGACGAAGTCGGTGAGCTCGTCTGGAACCCGCGCTGTGTCAATAACCTCGCCGTCTACCTCACGAAGGCCAAATCGGACGTCCAGGCCCTGGGGAAGGCGGCGATCGTTGCCAAGGGATGCGACGTCAAAGCGATTACCGGATTGATCCAGGAGATGCAGTTCTCGCGCGACGATCTGGTCATCATCGGCGTGGCCTGCAAGGGTGTCGTCTCAGACGGTTCACTATGGCAGGGTGAGTTGACAGAGGAGAACAGAGATCTGAAGTGCCGGTTCTGTGATGTCCGGACTCCTCGCACCTACGACCACCTGGTGGGCGAAGAGGTCCCGCCCGTAGATGCGGAAGACGACTGGAAGGACGTGCGCGAGCTCGAGGAGAAGACCCCTCGCGAGCGGTGGGATTACTGGCAGGAGCAGTTCGAGCGGTGCATCAGGTGCTACGCCTGCCGCCAGGCCTGCCCCTTCTGCTACTGCACCAGGTGTATTGCAGACAAGACCCTGCCGCGCTGGATCGAATCGGGCCAGCACCCGCGGGCCAACCTGGCCTGGAATATCATCAGGGCGATGCACCTGGCAGGTCGCTGTGTGGAGTGCGGGGAATGCGAACGGGTCTGCCCTGTGGGCATTCCGCTCAACCTCCTGAACCGGGAGCTGGCGAAAGAGGTGGCGGTGGAGTACGGGTACCGGGCCGGGTACGACAGCGAGGCACCTCCTCCCTTTGCCACCTATCGTGAAGAGGACGATCAGAGCTTCATTCGATAACCTCGCTGACCTGCCTTTCCGGGTTGCGGGTTCGTGGGATAGAGACGACAGAGGATCGAGGCGATGGAGCACAGGACGCTGGCCGGGGATGGACTCCCCGCCCTCATCGACGAGCTCATCAAGAAGGGCATGCGTGTGATCGCGCCCACGCAGCGGAACGGCGATCTGGCCTTCGGGCAGGTCAGCTCGAGCGCCGAGGCTGTACTCGACTACTTCCTCTGCAAGCGTTCGGCCAAAGAGATCGTCTTCCCTCGCACCGAGGCCATACTCGGATTCGATCGGAGTGGGGGCGAAGTGAAGGTCGAGCCGCCGTCGATGCAGTTCCCGGAGACCGTGGTGGTGGGCGCGAGGCCGTGCGATGCTGCAAGCCTTCCCATCCTCGACCATATTTTCACCTGGGACTGTGACGATGAGCTCTTCACGCGCAGGAGGGAGGCGACGACCGTCATCGGTCTCACCTGCACCACAGCCGACAACTTCTGCTTCTGTACGTCTGTTGGCCTCTCCCCCGATAACACCGCCGGGAGCGATATCCTGCTCACGCAGCTTGAGGACGGGCAGTTCTTCGTCGAGGTCGTTACCGACAAGGGGGAGAAGCTCGCGGCCGAGCTCGGCGAGCTGTTCCGCGAGGGGGGTGATGAGAGCGCGAGGCAGAAGGCGGGAGAGAAGGCCAGGGCACTCGTGACGCGGTCCGTCGACGTATCGAAAGCCAAGGGATGGCTCGACGATCACTTCGACGACGAGATGTGGGAGTCCTGGATGACCTGCCTCGGGTGCGGTGCCTGTACGTTCGTCTGTCCGACATGTCACTGCTTCGATATCGTCGATGAGGTGCAGGGGCTCTCCGGCCATCGGTGCAAGAACTGGGATGCGTGTACGTTCTGGCACTTCACCGTCCATGCCTCGGGGCACAACCCACGCGATGTCCAATACAAGCGGTACCGACAGCGGATCCTCCACAAGTTCAGATACTATAAGGATAGATTTGGCGTCACGCTCTGCACCGGTTGCGGACGGTGCAGCCGGCACTGCCCGGTCGGGATCGACATTGCCGAAGTGCTGGAGACTGCTGCGGGGAGTGCCGCGTCGTAGTTCTTTGCTGTCCAGCCGGGCCGCCGGGGCTCAGCCGATGACAGCCCGCCGGCCAGAGTCACGCTCTGGTTCGTTTGCCGGATGCATCCGGAGGATGGGGGATGAGTCATATCTATATGCCGCACCAGATGGAGATCACTGAGATCATCGACGAGACTCCGGATACGAGGACGCTCAAGCTTGTGTTCAAGGATGAGGGGGTTCGGGAGAGCTTCTCGTTCAAGGCCGGGCAGTTCGGGCTCTTCTCCGTGTACGGCGCCGGCGAATGCACGTTCGATATCTGTTCCTCACCCACCTGGAAGGATCACATCGAGTGCTGTTTCCGCAAGGTGGGAAAAGTGACGTCCGCCCTGTGGCGGCTCGAGCAGGGCGATCTGGTGGGGTTCCGCGGTCCGTACGGCAACTGGTTCCCGGTCGACGAGTTCAAGGGGAAGAACATAGTCTTTATCGCCGGAGGCATCGCCTTCCCGCCCATCCGGGGGGTGCTCTGGAACTGTGTCGACCTGCGCGACCAGTTCAAAGATATCACGATAGTGTATGGCGCAAGGACCGTCTCCGACCTCGTATACAAGTATGAATTGGAGGAATGGGAGAAGCGAGATGATGTCTCCCTTGTGAAGACGGTCGACCCGGGCGGCGAGACGCCGGACTGGGACGGCAAGATCGGATTCGTGCCTACCGTGCTCGAGCAGGCGGCGCCATCGAGCGAGAATGCGGTGGCTCTCGTCTGCGGGCCGCCGATCATGATCAAGTTCACCTTGCCGGTCCTGACGAAGCTCGGATTTTCGGACGATCGGATCTACAGCACACTGGAGAACCGGATGAAGTGCGGCGTGGGGAAGTGCGGAAGATGCAACATCGCTGATGTATACGTGTGCAAAGAGGGACCAGTCTTCACTGCTGAGCAGATGAAGGTCCTCCCTCCGGAGTACTAGTCGAGCAGCATGAAAGGAGGAGACTGGACATGGCGATGACGATCACAGACGACTGCACGGCGTGCGGAGTCTGCGAACCTGAGTGCCCGAACGAGGCGATCAGCGAAGCCGACCCCATCTACGTCATCGACCCCGAAAAGTGCACTGAGTGCGCTGATCTCGAAGAGGGTCCTCAGTGCGTCGCTGTCTGTCCTGTCGATTGCATCGTGAAACGCGAGGAGTGAGTCGGGTTCGCTGCTGCTGACAGGACCTCTCTGGGGCTCCTGCTCTGCCAACCGGCTGGTGTGGCGGTGGGTATGGGGGCAGGAGCCGTCCGCTTTTTCTCGATGTTGAGCTCGATGTTGAGGTAGTTGAAGGTGGAGTTGGCTGAAGGCGGAGTTGGCTGAAGGCGGAGTTGGTTGAAGGTGGAGATGGTTGAAGGTGGAGATGATCGAGAGCCCGGAAGTAGAATCGATCGCTCCTAGTGCTTGACAGAAGTTCGATCGGATGCTAGGATAAATCCGGTCGATTTTGGTCCACGCGGTAGCCGAGTCGTGCGGAGGATGCGGCAGGCTGACGACACTGGATCTGGTTCCTCCCGCGGAGGATGATGATGCAGAGTGTGACATTACTGGCGGCTTTCGTGGCAGGCCTCATCTCGTTCATCTCGCCCTGCGTGCTCCCCCTGGTGCCGGCGTACCTTTCCTTCATATCGGGTGTCTCGATGGAAGATCTGAAGGGATCGGAGAAGCGCGTGAGGGTACTCGGCAGTGTGAGCATCAATTCGATCTTCTTCATTCTCGGATTCTCGGTCGTCTTCATCGCCCTCGGAGCCTCAGCGACATTCCTGGGTCGGTTCTTGCTCGCGCGGATGGTCATCCTGAGCAAGATAGCCGGTGTGTTGATCATCATCTTCGGGCTTCACATGGCGGGGGTCTTCCGGATCCGTGCTCTGTACGCCGAGAAACGCTTTCAGGGGCGCGCCGCTGTGCGCGGGCCGATCGGTTCATTCCTCATCGGCATCGCGTTCGCGTTCGGGTGGACGCCCTGCATCGGGCCCATCCTCGCCGGGATTCTCGCGGTCGCCAGCACTCAGGAGACCGTGGGGCAGGGGATCGTCCTGTTAGGCGCGTACTCGTTTGGTCTCGGACTGCCGTTCTTTCTCGCCGGCCTGGGGATCAACACCTTCCTCAGTCTGTTCGGGCGTCTGAAGCGGCGGTTTCGTATGGTGGAGATCATCGCGGGCCTCTTTCTCGTGGCAGTGGGAGTGCTCATCTTCTTCAACCTGTTCGGCATCCTCTCGCAGTATCTCGTGCAGTGGCTTCCTTGGCTCGGGAATCTCGGGTAGGATGAGGCAGGAGCCATTCATCAGGAGGGATCTCGGGATGAAACAGAAGAGTCTCGTGCCTGTGATCGTGCTCGTCGTCGTTCTTTGTTCCGTGGCATGGGCCGACAACGGTGGTCAGTTCTGGAACTTCACCGATCTCATTGAGGACACGGCCGAAGAGGAGCTCGAGCCCCTGGTGAAGATCTTTGGCTCTGCCATGGGGGCGGGGCTGTTCGACACCGGCTCGGTCCACGGCCTCGGTGGGTTCGATATGGGCCTCAAGGTCCCGGTAGTCTTCATCTCGGACAAGCTCAAGGCAGAGTCGATCGTCCTGTCCAACGAGGAGTTCGATCTCCCTGTCATCCCGGTGCCGATGTTTCAGGGAAGCGTAGGGCTCCCCTACAACTTCAACTTCATGATGCGGATCCTGAAAACTCCGAGCTTCGATGAGGTGCCGGCGCTCACCATCCTGGGGTTCGGCGGGAAGTACGGTCTGTTGCAGCAGCCCGTGCTCCCCAAGGTTGCATTGGTCGTCGGCTTCACGCGATTGTACGGCATGGACGAGCTGGATGTGGTCGACTCGTTCTCTCTCACGACCTGGAGTCTTGGGGCAGCGGCCAGCCAGGATATATGGCTTGCCACGCTGTACTATGGGCTTGCATATGAGTGGACCTCGCTCGACATTGCCCTCGATCCAGAGAAGGATCCGGACTTCGCGGGCACGCCGGTCGATCCGTTCTCCGTTGGTGTTTCGGTCGGTGGAGTCCGCTGGACGTCCGGCGCGAAGCTCAATCTGGCGCTCTTCACCCTGAATGCCGATGTTGCGCTCGCCCCTATCCGCACCATGAGCGCGGGCATCGGCTTCAACTTCCGGTGATCGGGTCCCGATCGCAGGGCTCTGTCGGGGTCTGTCGTTCCCGAACCGATCTTGTTGGATTGTGCCGTGCGCGGGGGGAGGGCTATCGAGAACCGACTTGACAACCGTAGCGCGGAGCATCTATATTGATCATACCCTTCGGGGCGGGGTGAAACTCCCCACCGGCGGTACAGCCCGCGAGCGCGCCGAACGCGTTGCCGGGCGATTGCCCTGAGCGATGAGTAGTGCACCCGGGGCATGTCGAAGGTTCGCAGGCGCGTTGATCCGGTGAGATCCCGGAGCCGACAGTGAAAGTCTGGATGGGAGAAGGGTACTGTTGAGAAGTCACGAGATGAGGTCTCCTGGCCTGTAGGCCGGACGTGCCCGTCTGTCATGCCCCGAAGGATTTCGGGGCTCTTTTTATGTCCGTGTGTGAGGTCGAGTGAATGGTGTCCGATCAGAAGTACATGCGGGAAGCGCTGGAGCTCGCGGCGCTGGGGAAGGGGAAAACAAGCCCGAATCCGCTTGTCGGCGCCATAGTCGTGCGCGATGGTGAGGTCGTCGGCAGGGGGTATCATGAGCGAGTTGGGGAGGCCCACGCCGAGGCGAAGGCGCTGTCGAACGCAGGTGCCCGGGCGAGAGGGGCGACGCTCTATGTCAATCTCGAGCCGTGTGCCCATGAAGGGAGGACTCCTCCCTGTGCGAGGGCGATCGTGGAGGCGGGAATCGCCAGGGTCGTGGCTCCGTTCGAGGATCCGAATCCACTGGTGTCCGGGCGCGGGTTTGCGCTGCTGAGGGAGGCCGGTGTTGCCGTGGAGACAGGGGTTCTGGAACAGGAGGCGGCGAGGCTGAATGAGTGCTATCTCAAGTTCGTCCGCACCGGGTTGCCTTTTGTCACGGTCAAGCTTGCCACGACCCTTGACGGCCTGATGGCCGCTCCTGATGGCGATTCGCAGTGGATCACCGGCGAGGAGGAGCGCACGTTCGTCCATCAGCTGCGCGTCGAGCACGATGCGGTGATGGTAGGGATAGGGACTGTGCTCGCCGATAACCCGACACTGACGGCGCGGCTCGTTCCTGCACCGAGACAGCCGACGCGGTTCGTGGTCGACAGTACGCTCAGAACCGATCCGGGTTCGAATGTCCTCGGCCCTGAGGCGCGAACGATCATCGCCTGCGCCCGGCCAGCGTCGCAGGAGCGCGTGTTCGCCCTCACCCAAGCGGGGGCGGAGGTATGGGATCTTGGCGATGACGGCAGGGGAGGGGTCGACCTGTCCGAGCTCTTTCGTCGCATCGGGG
>LJUI01000049.1 GCA_001303705.1 candidate division TA06 bacterium SM23_40 | reverse complement strand
CACCAGGGTCGACGAATCGGACCGGGATTGGGAGAAGGAACTCGTGAGTATGGATGCGGTACGCACGCTCCCGATCGATCCTGTTGAGTGCCGGTTCCGGCCGATGTGGCTCTTCCAGCTCCTTGCAGGGGAGAGACGCAGCCTCGAGTGGCTGCGGGGAAGGCCGGTCATCGCGCTCTCGGGGATCGGCAATCCCGCATCGTTCGAGAGGACGCTCTGCGGTCTCGGTGCCGAGGTCGTCTCGTCGCTGCGCTATCCGGACCACTGGTGGTACCGCGCCCGCGATCTCGAGGAGGCACAGCAGCGTGCCGCGGCGGCAGGCGCCCAGGCCGTCATCACTACGGAGAAGGATGCCGTCCGCATCGCGGCCGCCGGGATCGACGACGTGATGGGGGGCCGGGATCCCGCAGGCACGAAGGCGCCCGTTCTCGTCCTCGTGGTCGAGCTCGAGGTGGCCAGGGGTGAGGAAGGCCTGTGGGGGCTGATCGACGGAGCCCTCGCCGACCGCGGGGTACTCGTCAAGGCATGACAGCGCCTCCCACATACCTGTCACCCCGGCAGAAGTTACCGCAGTCCCGACACTTCCCGAAAGGCGGCCCTGCCCTAGATTTCTCTTGACAACAGGGGCGTGATACCCTATGTTGGGACGTGGAAGCGCCGAGTGCAGTCACTCGGCGATTTCTCTAAGTGAAAAAGGGGTTGACGGTTGTCAGCCCATCTGTTAGAGTGAACGGCCAGAAAGCGGCGTTCACAACGGAGGTTTCGCTTGTGCGGTGGAGTCAGGGTCTCATCCCTACGTTGAAAGAGAATCCCTCCGATGCGGAGGTGGCGAGTCATATCTTGATGCTCCGGGCGGGGATGATTCGCCTGCTGGCCGCAGGCGTCTATTCCTATCTACCGCTCGCCTGGCGGGTGCTGAAGAGAATCGAAACGATCATCCGCGAGGAGATGGATAGGATCGGCGCTCAAGAGCTCTTCCTGCCGGTGCTGAGCGGAAGCGAGATCTGGGAGGAGACCGGACGGTGGAACGATTTCGGTGACGAGTTGTTCCGGCTGCGGGATAGGAAGGGACGGCCCATGTGTCTGGCGCCGACACACGAGGAGATCATCACAGATATCGCCCGGCGAGAGATCCGTTCATATCGAGATCTCCCGCAGATCTGGTATCAGATTCAGACGAAGTTCCGGGATGAGCCGCGCCCGCGGTCAGCTGTGTTGCGGGCCCGCCAGTTCATCATGAAGGATTCCTACTCACTGGATGTCGATGAACAGGGATTGGACAAGAGTTATCAACTCCACTACCAGGCATACAGGAATATCTTCGACCGCTGTGGACTCTCCTATTTCGTCGCCGGAGCGTCGAGCGGCCTGATGGGGGGATCTGGGTCACAGGAATTCCTCGTTCCGTCTCCCGCAGGGGAGGATGCGGTCGTCACGTGCGGCTCGTGTGGATATGCCGCGAATCTGGAGGTTGCGGGAGGGCGGCCCCGGCCGAAGGAATTCCCTGACAGGCCGCTTGAACAGGTCCACACTCCGGGCGTTCGCACAGTAGAGGAAGTCTCTAATTTCTTGCATGTTGAGGCCGCCCAGTTGATGAAGAGTCTCATGTATGTGGCAGACGGCTCGCCGATCCTCGTTCTGGTGAGAGGGGATCATGAGGTGAGCGAGTCCAAGCTCCAGTCGATCCTCGGGCCGTCGGTGCGCCCGGCCGAGCCCGATGAGGTGCTGGCCGCGGTGGGAGCGAACATCGGATTCATAGGCCCGGTCGGCCTGAGCGGGATCAGGATCATAGCGGATAAGTCACTCGAGGGCGGATACGGATACGTCTCGGGAGCGAACCGAGATGACTATCACGTGATCGGCATCAACGTCGGCCGTGACTTCGTGCCGGACGAATTCGGGGATGTACATGCCGTCAGCGACGGGGAGGGTTGTCTCGAGTGCGAGGGCGAAGTGAAGGTGGAGCGGGCGATCGAGCTCGGGCATATCTTCAAACTCGGGACGAAGTACTCGTCCAGCCTGGGTGCGACCTATTCGGATAAAGATGGAGTCGAGCACCCGATCGTGATGGGGAGCTACGGGATCGGACTCGAGCGGATCATGGCGGCTGTGATCGAACAGGGACACGACGATGAGGGCATCGTCTGGACGACCTCAGTTACCCCCTACGATGTCCTCGTCTTGCCTGTCAACGTTGATCACGGGGAGACAGTGGCCGTTTCAGAGGATCTGTACAGAACTCTGACGGCGTCGGGGCTCGAGGTATTGTTGGACGATCGGAACGAGCGGCCTGGCTCCAAGTTCAAGGATGCCGATCTGATCGGCATTCCCATCCGGGTGACGGTGGGCGAACGGAGCCTGGCCTCGGGCAAGGTAGAGGTCCGCGTGCGCAAGACGGGAGAGCAGATGCTCAGCGCTCCGGGCGATGTTCTGTCGGTGGTCAATCGCCTGCGTGAAGAAGCGGATATCTAGGTATGTGGCCCACTTTCTCAGATGATGTTTTTCGCTTGCGGTCCGTAGCACTCTATGATAGATTTGTCACAGAGTGGGCATGCGGAGCCCACTCTTTGGATAGTTAGCAGGATCAGGTGATGTCGGCAAGGCCTGAACTGATCGAGCGGCTCATGACGCTCGTCCGGCCGCTGGTCGAACGCGGCGGGTTCGAGCTAATCGACGTGGAATGCAGAGGAAGCCCGGGCAATATCATAGTCCGGTTGTACGTCGATCGGGTCGGCGGCATCAACGTGGACGAGTGTGCCGCGATCTCCCGGGACATATCTCTCAGGCTCGACATCGAAGATCTGATCGATGGACGATATCGGCTTGAAGTCTCTTCTCCCGGACTCGCCCGTCCGCTCACGACTCCGGCCGACTTCAGGCGGGCGGTCGGCAGGCAGGTGCGGATATCGACAAGGGGGACGGGACAGCGCCAGAAGGGGCGTAGAGAAGTTATCGGTGAGCTTCTCTCCGTGGGCGAGGG
The DNA here is from genome assembly GCA_001303705.1 of candidate division TA06 bacterium SM23_40. Classification (GTDB taxonomy): domain Bacteria; phylum LJUI01; class LJUI01; order SM1-40; family SM1-40; genus SM1-40. The sequence goes on along the minus strand of LJUI01000049.1, from coordinate 18,077 downwards.
AGCGATCAGGCTCAGGCTCGTCTCCGGAGACGTCACCGAGATTGGATTTGAACAGGTCGACAGGGCCTCGCCGGTCGTCGACTTCGGGTCTCGCCGGGAGTCGTGACCGAGAGGTCGGCCGGCCCCTGGGTGCGGCACGTGGCCCTGGCACGGATGAGGAGACGTTTTTTCGATGGAATCGACGAATTACGAGATTCTCGAGGCGCTGGCACAGATCACCAGACAGCGTGGTGTAGACCGCGAGCTGGTCGTCGAGACGTTGCGCACCGGGCTGCTGGCGGGAGCGAAGAAGCGCTATGGGACAGTAGACAATATCGAAATCGAAGTTGGAGAAGAGAGCGGTGGGGTTCGTATGACCGCTACGAAGACCGTAGTCGAAGAAGTGACCAAGCCGGCTGAGGAGATCGATCTCGCATCGGCCCGCGAGATCCAACCAGATATCGAGATAGGCGGCACGGTCAAAGTCGAACTTCCGTTCGAGGAGTTCGGGCGGAATGCGATTCAGGTGACTAAACAGATACTGCTGCAGCGCGTGCGAGAGGCCGAGCGTGAACGCATATACAACGATTTCCACGCGAGAATCGGCGAGATAGTCACCGGAACGGTCCAGCAGATCGATCGCCGCGGGATCATCATCAACCTGGGCCGCACTGAGGCGATCCTGCCGCTGCGCGAGCAAATGCATACCGAGCGGTACCGCCAGGGCAATACGGTACGGGCCTATATCCTCGATGTGCTGAAGACGTCCAAGGGGCCGCAGGTAGTCCTTTCCCGCACACATCCTGAATTCCTTCAGAAGCTCTTCCAGTTCGAGGTTCCCGAGATCTACGATGGGATAGTAGCGATCAAGGCCGTCGCCCGTGAGCCCGGCGATCGCTCGAAGATCGCCGTCGTCTCCAAAGAGGAGAGGGTCGATCCTGTCGGCGCCTGCGTCGGCCTGAGGGGATCGAGGGTGCAGGCGATCGTGCGGGAACTGAGCGGCGAGAAGATAGACATCGTCCAGTGGAGCCCTGATGCGGCCACATTCGTGAGCAGGGCGCTCTCTCCTGCCAAGGTGACGAGGACGATTGCACACGAGACATCACACCGGATCACGGTCATCATACCGGATGACCAGCTATCGCTCGCCATCGGCAAAGGAGGCCAGAACGCACGGCTCGCTGCGAAGCTGACTGGATGGCGGATCGATATGGTCAGCGAGACAGAGTACGGGAAACGTCAACGGCGGGAAGAGCTGCTGTTGGTCACGCTGGATGAGCTTGCCGGCGTGGGGGAAAAGCTGAGGGGCCGCCTCCTGGGGGCCGGGCTCGACTCGGCCCAGAAGATCCGCGAGGCGGGGAAGGAAGCGATGCTCGCGATCAAGGGAGTGGGCGAAAAGACCGCGGACAAGCTGATGGCGTCGGTGGAAGAGGCTATTGCCGTGAAGGAGACCGCGCTCCGCGAGATAGAGGAAGCTCTGGAGGCTCGAGAAGCAGCGGAGGAGGGGGGGGAAGAGGCAGAGGGGTTGGAAGCGGAGGAGCCCGAGGAGCCAGCGGCGGCAGAGGAGGTTGTTGAGGAGCCGGACGAGGAGGTCGCTGCCGAGGCGGAAGCGCCTCCTGAGGAGAAAGTCGAGGAGGTCGCTGCCGAGGCGGAGGCGCCTGCTGAGGAGAAGGCCGAGGAAGTTGCTGCCGAGGCAGAAGCCGGTGCTGCGGAAGAAGCCGAGGAGATGGTTCCCGGGGAAGAGGTCGAGGATGCGCCTGTTGCGGCGGAGGAACCCGTGCAGGAGGCAGCCCAAGAGGCTCCTCTCAGGGCAGAGGTACCGTTAGAGAAGAGAGAGCCTCCAGCGAAGGCGGCTGCAGGTGAGGGGGCAGAGGGAGAGGGAATCGAGCAGGAGAAGACCGAGCCCGAGCTGCTCGCGGTCGAGACCGGTGGTTCGAGCGGTGAAGAGGCTGCGGGGACGGAGCACCAGAACGGGGAGGGAGAGGATGCGGTCGAGGGCAGACCGAGAGAGGGTTGATATATCCACGATGGAGGTCAGACTCGGTCGTCTCACGTATCCGGATGCGACCGCCCTTGTGGGGGTGAGTTAGTTGAGTAAACAGCGAGTCTATACCGTTGCCAAGCAGTTCAATCTCTCGAGCGAGGCGCTCATCGGCGTATTGCGTGAGTTGGGCGTGGCTGTGAAGAGCCACATGTCCACGATCGACGATGAGACTGTCGCCCGGGTCCGGAAGAAGTTCGAGGAAGAGAAGGCTCAGGTCAGGAGAGAATACGAGAAGAAGCGTAAGCGGGCCGAGAAGAGAAGGAAGGTCGAGCGCAAAAAGAGGGAGCCGGAGAAGAAGCGTGAGGCCCCGAAGAAGGCAAAGCCGAGGCGGGTCCGTGTCAAGAAACGCAAGGTCGATGAGAAGAAAGTGCGCGAGAGCGTAAAGCGCACACTCGCGAGGATCGAGGGCCGTGACCGGGTGCGCAAGCGCCGCCGCAGGACACGGCCCACCGAGGCGGTGACAGTCGAGGAGAATGTTCTCAAGGTGAGTGAGTTTATCTCCACCGCCGAGTTGGCAACGGCGATAGGTGTATCTCCTACCGATGTGATCTCAAAATGTCTCGAGCTCGGCCTTCTCGTCACAATTAACCAGCGTTTGGACATGGACACGATCGTCACGGTCGGTGACGAATTCGGGTTCGAGGTGGAGATACTGGGAGACCAGGGCGCTGAGCTACTGGAAGTGGAAAAGGACGAGGAGGCCGATCTCGTGGCGCGCCCCCCCGTGGTCACGGTGATGGGTCACGTCGATCACGGCAAGACCTTGCTCCTCGATTATATCCGCCGCACGAACGTTGTCGCCGGCGAGGCCGGCGGGATCACTCAGCACATTGGTGCCTATGAGGTTGAGCTCGAGTCCGGAAAGATCACCTTCCTCGACACCCCTGGACACGAGGCCTTCACAGCGATGCGGGCGCGCGGCGCGCAGTTCACTGATCTCGTTGTGCTCGTCGTCGCTGCTGATGATGGGGTCATGCCCCAGACGATCGAGGCGCTTAACCACGCAAGGGCAGCGAGAGTCCCCATCGTGGTCGCAATCAACAAGATCGATCTGCCGAATGCCGATGCGATGCGCACGAAACAGCAGCTTATGGAGGCCGGCATCGTCCCGGAGGAGTGGGGGGGCAAGACCGTAGCGATCGAGGTCTCGGCCAAGACCGGCGAGGGGATCCCCGATCTGCTTGCCGCCATCCTGGTCGAGGCAGAGGAGCTGGGGCTCCGGGCTGTCGCCGCCGGCCCGGCTCGTGGCGTGGTCCTGGAGGCGCGGCTGGATCGCTGGAAGGGGGTCGTCGCGACGGTACTCGTCGAGAGGGGTACGTTGCGGCCGGGAGATCCGTTCATCGCGGGAGTGCACTGGGGAAAGGTACGGGCCATGGCGGACGAACGGGGTCGCCGGGTCATGGCAGCGGGCCCATCTACTCCCGTCCTCATTCACGGTCTCTCGGGAATCCCTCAGGCCGGCGACAGCCTCAGCGTGATGCCGAACGAGCGCGAGGTGAGGGAGGTGAGTCAGCGTCGTCAGCTTGCGAGGCGAGAGCAGAGCCGAAGGATCGTCGAACGTATCGGACTGGCCGAGCTTCAGGAACAGATCCTTGCCGGCGAGACGAAGGAGCTGATGCTCATCGTGAAGGGAGACGTCGATGGCTCTGTCGAGGCGCTCTGCGACTCGCTTGAATCGCTCGCGACGGAAGAGGTGAAGGTGCGGGTGATTCACCGGGGTGTGGGAGCGATCAATGAGTCCGATGTGCTGTTGGCCGTCGCCTCACAGGCATTGATCGTCGGATTCCACGTCGGCATCGGCGCCGGAGCCAAGGAGGCGGCTGAGCGTGAGCAGGTCAACGTGCAGCTATACGATGTGATCTACGAGGCGATCGGAGACATCGAGGCGGCCCTCTCCGGCATGCTGGAGCCGAAGCTGGTAGAGCAGGTGCTTGGCAGAGCTGAGGTGAGAGAGATCTTTCAGATACCGAGGATCGGGAAGATTGCCGGTTGTTACGTCATCTCGGGTACGGTGGTGCGCAACGCCAGGGCGAGAGTAATTCGGGAATCCACGGTGGTCCACGAGAGCCGTATCGGTTCGCTCAGGCGCTTCAAAGACGATGTGAAAGAGGTGGCGACCGGATTCGAATGTGGCATAGGGGTAGAAGGATTTGACGGATTCGTCAAGGAAGACATCGTCGAAGCGTACACACTTGAGGAAGTGACGAGCAGGGGGTAGGCGTGCGCCATGAGAGTTGGCACATGCATCGTCGAGCTGCATCTGCCGGAGTGTCGATCGCTCAAGAACAAACGTCAGGTGATAAAGGCCCTGAAGGAGCGGCTCCGCAAGAAGTTCAACATCTCGGTTGCGGAAGTCGATCACAACGATCTCTGGCAGAGTGCAGTGCTCGGGATCGCCGTCGTTGCTGAGAATGGTCGGTTCGCCAACGAGGTGCTGTCGAAATCGATCGATCTGGTCAATGAGGAGCGGAGGGTTGAACTGGTCGACTATCACATCGATATTCTGTGACGAGACAGCATAAGGGGTGGAGCGACTGTGTTACGGTATAAGCGTTCCGAGCGTGTCGCCGACCTTCTGCGGTGCGAAGTATCGACCATCATCGAACACGACTTGAAGGATCCGAGGATCGGGTTTGTCACCGTTACTGCCGTACGCGTCACCGACGATCTGAAACAGGCGAGGGTCTTGGTGACGATGCTGGGCGATGAGGAGGCGAGGGAAAAGTCGCTGCAGGCCCTGCAGCACGCCAGCAAGCACATCCGGCAACTGCTGGGACGACGGGTCCGCCTCAAGTACATCCCGCAGCTGAAGTTCGCATATGACGATACTGCGGATGCGGGTCGCCGTATCGATCGGCTCCTGGAGGGAATTAGAGGAGAAGACGGTGCATCCTGAGGTTGATGCGGTAGCAGAGTACGTGAGAGCAGAGAATGGTTTTCTGATCACTTCTCATGTGAACCCTGACATCGACAGTATCGCATCCCAACTTGCGATAGCATCTGCCCTCTCCTCCCTGGGCAAGGAGTCTGTGATAGTCAATGAGGACCCCATCCCGAGGTGGCTGGAGTTTCTGCCGGGCTCCGAGGGCCTCCGCTGCGATCTTCCTGCGGAGGCGGGCATCCGCGTGGCCCTCGTGCTCGATGCCTCTGATCTCGATCGGCTGGGGTGGGTCGGCGATGTTGTACGGGAGCGTGCGCTTCCCATCGTCAATATCGATCATCATGCGGATAACGTCTCATTCGGTCGCCTCAATCTCGTTCAGCCGCACGTGAGTTCGACGGCAGAGATGCTCGTCGGGTTGATCTCGGCTCTGGGTCTGGAGATCGGCCGGGAACGCGCCACATGTCTGTACGCTGGGATACTGGGCGATACGGGTTCGTTTCGCCATCCCAACACTACCAGCAGGGTGTTCCGGGTCGTCGCAGATCTGGTAGATGAGGGGGCGGATCCCGAGCGAGTCGCTACCGGGATCTACTATAGTCGTTCCGTCGGGGCTGTTCGTCTGCTGGGGGAGATGTTACGGACATTCAGGGAGAGCGATGATGGACGGATCGGCGTTCTCGAGCTCACCCGGGGCAGCTTCGACTCATCCGGTGCCACGATGGATGAGAGCAATGGATATGCGACATGGGCTCTCAGTACACGTGGGACCGAGGTGGGCGTGCTCCTCCGCGAGCTCGAGAATGGCCGCATTCGGGTGAGTTTCCGCTCGACGCCCGAGGTCGACGTGGGTGCAATTGCTCGCTCCCTGGGCGGAGGTGGGCATAGCACCGCCGCGGGCTGCGTGCTGGACGGCAGTCTCGACGAGGTAAGAGGGCTGGTACTCTCGAGGATCAGAGAGCTGGAGTTCGTATGAGCCGCGCCGGCTGTCGCAATGGCATTGTGCTCGCCAACAAGCCTCGCGGATGGACATCATTCGATGTTGTCTCCTGGGCACGAAGGCGCCTTGACAACGTGAAGGTCGGCCATGCGGGGACTCTCGATCCCGATGCCACGGGTCTGCTGGTTCTTCTCGTCGGCCAGGCGACGAAGCTCTCTCAGTATCTGATGCTCGATGAGAAGGAGTACCTGGCGAGAGTCCGCCTCGGGATCAGGACCGACACAGATGATGCAACAGGAGATGTGGTCGCCGAGCAGGCGCCGCCTCCCCTTTCGGAAGCCGATATCGAGGAGACTCTTACTTCATTCCGGGGTACCATACGCCAGGTTCCCCCGGCGGTCTCTGCTCTCAAACAGGGAGGCCGTCGATGGTACCGTCTCGCGCGGGAGGGAGCCGTCTTCGAGCGGGTTCCGCGAGACGTAACGATCCACGAGTTGGAGCTTCGTTCATACGAGAGTCCATTCATTGGACTGCGAGTCGTCTGTTCGAAGGGTACTTACATCAGAGCTCTCGCGCGGGATATCGGAGAGACGTTGGGGTGCGGCGGGTGTCTGGTCGATCTTGTGCGGATACGGGTGGGGGGGTTCGAACTGCGAGAGGCGATTGAGGCGGAGGAGGGGACCACAGGCGAGGAGCTATCTCGGCGCCTGCTCCCACTTGAGGATCTGTTGCCGGATTGGCCCAAGGCGATGATCAGTGATGAAGCTCAAGTCAGGGTGGGGCACGGGGCGGCGATCTCTTCCCATGACCTGAGATCCGTTTCGAGACCGCTTGTCCGGGGAGATCGCGTGCGTCTCTTCAGTCCCGCAGGGAAGCTCGTCTCCATCGCAGAGGCGGTCTCCGCTCACGCGGATATCATGGAGCAAGCAGACGAGGGACCGGAAGGGCTTGAGCTGCAGCCTCTACGACTGCTCATCGACACACAGGAATGCACATGAAAATCGTCCAGGGTATCGCTGCCGTCGATGAGGATGTCGTCGGATCGGTATTGACAGTAGGGACATTTGACGGCATTCATAGGGGGCACCAGGCGATCATCGAGCGGACGTGCGAGCGGGCGAAAACCCTCTCGGTGCCCTGCGTCATGATAACGTTTGCGCCTCATCCTCAGGCCCTCCTTACTCCTGCCACTGCGCCCCTGCTGTTGACCACAACGGAGGAGAGAGCAGACCTAGTCAGGGAGTTCGGTATATCCGCGATGGCGGTGCTGCCGTTCGATGAGATCCTGGCTGCCATGGAGCCGGAAGCGTTTGTGCGGGACATTCTGGTGGGCACATTTTCGGGGCGGGAAGTGGTAGTCGGGGAGGATCATCGCTTCGGCCGGGGGAGACGCGGCGACCGTCATACGCTGGCGCGCCTGGGCCGACAGTTCGGATTTTCGGTTGTCGCCGTGCCTCCCGTGCGCTGGAGAGGACGTCCGATATCGAGCACGCGAATCAGGCGAGCTATTCTGGCCGCCAAGCTGCGGGAGGCCGCTCGCATGCTGGGCAGATGGTACTCGTTCCGCGGCCACGTCCTTCGGGGCGAGAGCAGGGGCCGCACGCTCGACTATCCGACGGCAAATCTCGAGGTGAAATCGCCCTCTGTGCTGCTCCCGCCCGACGGCGTCTATGCAGTGCTCGCTCGCATAGATGGCGGGACCTTCCGCGGGATGATGAATATCGGCACGAGGCCAACGTTCGGCAGTGGGTCGAGGACCGTTGAGGTGCATCTTCTCGATTTCGTCGGTGATATCTACGATCTGACCATGGAAGTCCAGTGCCTGGATCGCCTGAGGGATGAAAAGGCTTTTGATCGGAAGGAAGATCTTCGCATGCAGATTTCGCGTGATGAACTCGAAGTTCGCAGGCTCTTCGATAGAGTAGACAGGCAAGGCTGTTGCCACCAGCTGAGGGGGTGAATCGATCGTGGCCATGGGGAAGGAGAAGAAACAGGAGTTGATCGGGCGATTCCGGATCCACGAGAATGACTCTGGATCACCGGAAGTACAGATTGCGCTCCTCACTGAGCGAATCAAGTACCTGACCCAACACCTGCAGCGACAGAAGAAGGATCGGCACTCGCGTCGAGGTCTGTTGAAGCTCGTCGGAAAACGGAGACGTCTGCTCAACTATCTCATGGAGACCGAGGTCGAGCGCTATCGAGCGGTAATCAAAGAGTTGAAGCTCAGACGGTGATCGCCGCCAGCAGAGCGCGACTCGGTATCGCGATGGACGCTCGGCAGTGACCAGCCGTTGTCAGGAGATGTCTGATATGGCTATGCATTTTGACATTGAAGTTGCGGGGCGCACGCTCGCCATCGATATGGGGCGGGTGGCGAGGCAGGCGGATGGTTCCGCCGTCGTTCGATATGGAGACACCGTTGTCCTTGTGACTGCCGTCGCATCGAAGCAGGCAGATGAGACACGTGACTGGCTCCCACTGTTCGTGGAATATCGGGAGAAGACCTACGCTGCCGGGAAGATCCCCGGCGGCTTCTTCAAGCGAGAGGGGCGCCCTCGCGAGAAGGAGATACTGAGTGCGAGGATGATAGACAGGCCGATCCGTCCGCTCTTCCCACAACATCTCCGGCGCGAGATTCAGATAGTCTGTCTCGTCCTATCAGCCGACCAGGAGAATGACGCTGACATACTCGGGGTGATCGGTGCAAGTGCCGCGCTCGCGGCGTCGACGATTCCCTTCACCGATCCCATCGGTGCCGTGCGCATGGGTCTAATCGATGGCCGATACATAATCAATCCGACGTTCACTCAGGTCGAGGGGAGTGCGCTCAACCTCGTCGTCGTAGGATCAGAGGAATCGGTCATCATGCTTGAGGGGAGCGCGCGCGAAGTGCCGGAGGAAGCGCTGCTCAGGGCGGTTGAGATCGCGCACGAGGAAATCAGGCGGATTATCCAGCTGCAACGGGAGTTCGTCGACAGCATCGCGCCCGTGAAGTGGGAGGTGCCGCCCCTTGAGATTGACCCGGAACTTGCCCGGAAGGTACGAGAACTTGCCTGGGACGGCATACATCAGGCGAATGCATTGACGACGAAGGAGCAGAGGCAAGGTACGATCGATGCACTCCTCGAATCGGTCCTGGCATCGCTCGCGGATCAGTACCCCGATCAGGAGCGCATCATCGGCAGTATTTTCCTCGAGCTGGAGCAGGAGGACGTCCGGGGCAAGATCCTCCGCGAAGAACGCAGGACAGATGGAAGGGGACTCACCGACATCCGGCCCATCAGCTGCGAGGTCGGGGTGTTGCCGCGGACGCACGGATCGGCTCTGTTCACACGCGGACAGACACAGAGTCTAGCTGTGACGACGCTCGGCACAGCCAGCGACGAGCAGGTTGTCGATGACCTTGAAGGTGAGACGTCGAAGAGCTACATGCTGCACTACAACTTCCCGCCGTTCAGCGTCGGCGAGGTGCGTCCGTTTCGAGGCCCGAGCCGGCGAGAGGTGGGGCACGGTGCCCTGGCGGAACGAGCGATCGAATCGGTCATTCCCAAGGAAGAGGCCTTCCCCTACACCATCCGAATTGTCTCCGACATTCTCGAGTCTAACGGGTCATCGTCAATGGCGACTGTGTGCGGAGCCGCCCTCTCTCTAATGGACGCGGGCGTTCCCGTCAAGGCTCTCGTGAGCGGTATCGCCATGGGCATGATAAAGGAAGGCGATCGGAGGCTCATCCTCTCCGATATCCTCGGCGTTGAGGATCATCTGGGCGATATGGATCTCAAGGTGGCCGGCACGAGAGAAGGAGTCACTGCACTCCAGCTCGATCTGAAAGTTCCCGGGCTGGAGACGGAGACAATGCGACGTGCCCTCGAGCAGGCGAAGGCAGGCCGTCTGCACGTGCTCGACGTCATGGAACAGACGATTGCCAAACCTCGACCGGAACTCTCTCCCTATGCGCCGAGAATCATCATGCTTACTATCTCTAAGGATAAAATAGGCGATCTGATCGGACCCGGAGGGAAGATGATCCGCAAGATCATCGAGTTGACGAACACGAAGATCGAAGTCGAGGACGATGGTACAGTCGTGATCGCATCGGTCGACCAGGAGGCCGGAGAGCGGGCTCTGCAGATGGTTCGCGAAGTGACCGAGGAGGCAGAGGTCGGAAAGGTCTACACCGGCAAGGTGAAGAAGATCACCTCCTTCGGAGCGTTCGTCGAGATCCTGCCCGGACAGGACGGCCTGGTTCATATCTCTCAACTGGCCCATCACCGTGTGGCCAAGGTCGAGGATGTGCTGAAGGAGGGCGACGAAGTCGTCGTCAAGGTGATCGGCATCGACGAGAACGGCAAGGTCAAACTCTCGCGTAAGGCTGTCCTGGATCGCGGCAAGGAGGACCGCTCCGGCAAGGGCGGTGAAAGATGATCGAGCAGCCGGCTGGAAGTCTCTTGTCTGATACAACATTATGTAGAAGATCGACGTTGGCTGATGGCGCGACAATCATCAGCGAGCGGATGGACCACGTGCGCTCGATATCGCTCGGAGTGTGGGTGCGGACTGGATCGCGTGATGAGAGTGAGGCACAGGCTGGCATCACACACATGATCGAGCACATGCTGTTCAAGGGGACACCCACGCGAGGTGCGCGGGAGATTGCCCTGGCGCTCGAGTCCCTCGGCGGGTACTTGAGTGCTTTCACTTCTGAGGAGCTCACATGCTACTATGCGAAGTTCCTCGACGAGCATCTGTCCGTGGCTATCGAGGTACTGGCGGACATACTGGCCAATTCGATCATCGATGAGGAGGAACTTGCGAGAGAGAAGAAGGTCGTGGCGGAAGAGATCAAGAGATTCGAGGATTCACCGGATAAGTACGCCCACTATCTCCTCTCAAAGGCACTCTTCGATGGCCACCCCCTGGCTATTCCTATCATGGGGACGCTGGATAGCGTCGCCTCAATCAGCCGTGAAGATGTATACAGGAGTTGGCGGCACCGGTACACGGATGACGATATAGTAATCGCTGCCAGCGGCCACCTCGATCACGATCATCTCGTCGATCTCGCCTCCAGGTCATTCAAGTTCTTTCCTTCACGGGTGAGTTCAGATGGTCCGCCTCCGCCCGCCAGCACTCCTCGCATGGAGAGCGCGTGTCGCGAGATCTCCCAGATCCACATGTGCCTGGGTGCACGCACCAGAGGATACGCGCACCCGGATCGGTACCCGTTGATGATTCTCAACGCCATAGTGGGCGAGGGCATGAGTTCGCGGCTCTTTCAGCGAGTAAGGGAACAGAGAGGTCTGGTCTATACCATCTATACTTTCTTCCATCTGAACAGGGACACGGGGCAGTTTGGCATCTATCTGGCGACGGATCCTGCGCAGGCGAGGGAGGCGATGCACGTCGTCGCAGAGGAATGCCGCCATCTTTTGGAGGAAGGGCTGCGGCAGCAGGAGCTTGAGCACGCCAAATCTCAGCTCAAGGGCGGGTTGATGCTTGCGCTCGAGGGCACCTCGGCGAGAATGATGAGATTGGCCGAGACCCAGATCTTCCTCGGCACGCACATCACCCTCGATGAGACAATTGGGGCAATCGATGCGGTAACCGAGGCGGACGTGATGCGCGTCGCGGGGCACGCACTCGGAGCGGAAAACCTGTCGGCAGGAGTGGTCGGTCCGCTCGATACTGTGGAGTTATCGCTGAAGGAGGTACAAGGATGAGTGGGGCCGGGGAAGGGACCGAACGAGGCATAGGTATTGCCGCACGTGAGAAGCATCCCCCGATAGCGAAGCGGGGCGTCATCATGCCGGCATCGCCTATACGGAAACTCGTCCCGCTGGCCAATGCCGCCAAGCGCAGAGGGATCTCGATCTACCATCTGAATATCGGACAGCCGGATATCCTGACGCCGCAGGAGATCGTCGATGCCATTAAGGGGTACGATGATCCCGTGCTCAGGTATGGTCCGGCGGACGGGATATCCGAGTTCCACGATGTCTTGGTCGAGTACTTCGCCGGGCGTGGTGTCAACATCAGACAGGAAGATCTCATGATCACGACGGGAGGCAGCGAAGCAGCGATCTTTGCGATGCTGGCGGTCTGCGACCCCGGAGATGAGATCGTGATTCCCGAGCCGTTCTACACCAACTACGCCGGGTTTGCCGTCATGTCCGGGATCAATCTCGTACCGGTGGAGACCAGGGTTGAAGAGGGTTTTCATCTTCCGCCGCCCGAGGAAATCGAATCCAGAGTAACATCGAAAACGAAAGCGATCCTGATCTGTTCTCCCAATAATCCGACCGGCACAGTCTATACTCGCGAGGAGTTGGAGAGAATCGCGCGGATCGCTCAGGCATCGAACCTGTTCGTCATCAGCGATGAGGTGTACAGGGAATTTGTCTACGATGGAAAGGCGCACGCAAGCATGCTGCACTTGGAAGGCATGGACGAGAAGACCATCATAATCGACAGCATCTCGAAGCGCTTCAGCGCCTGTGGGGCTCGTATCGGATACCTTTTGAGCCGCAATCGGGAGGTCATGGATACCGTTCTCAGATTTGGCCAGGCGCGTCTCTGTCCACCCACTGTGGAACAGCGTGCGGCGGTCGCCGGTTACCGCGCTATTGACAGATTCATGAGTGAGATGATTGCTGAATGGGAGAGAAGACGCGACCTCATCTATGAGGCAGTGAACAAGCTCCCGGGGGCGTTTTGTCGGAAGCCGGAGGGGGCATTCTACACGGTCGCGCGATTGCCCGTGAACGATACTGAAGATTTCTCTCGCTGGCTGTTGGAGGAGTTCAACGTCGATGGAAAGACCGTGATGCTTGCTCCAGCTCAGGGGTTCTATGCTACGAAGGGTAAGGGAAAGGATGAAGTGAGAATCGCCTACGTTCTGCAGGAAGAGGCGCTGGCAGACGCGATGCAGATACTGGAGCGGGCGATTGAGGTCTACAGCGGAACAGTCGATGTAGGCGAGAGAAGAGCGAGCAAGGGTTGAGCTTCGCACTCCTGAGGGAGGATCACGGCGATGAAGATCTGTATTGTATCTGACGCCTACTACCCCCACCCCGGAGGTGTCTCGGAGCATATCCACCACACTGCGATGGAGCTGCGCCAACTCGGACATGACACGAAGATACTCACCGCCTCATATGGCAAGAAGACGGAAGAGAAGGAGTCAGACGTCATCAGAGTGGGCAGGACGGTGCTCGTTCCCGTCAACAAGTCGATGGGGCTCCCAGCTGTTCGAGCCGATCCTGCAGCGCTATTTCAGGAGGATCCACGGCCTCATCGCCGTTTCCGAGAGTGCCAAGGATACGATATACCGGTACTTCCCCGGCGACTATCGGATCATTCCCAACGGCGTCGATACAGATCGGTTCCATCCCAATACCAAACGGGTCGCCAAATTCTGCGACGGCCGCCCTTCGATCCTCTTCGTCGGCCGCTTCGACCCGCGAAAGGGATTGAAGTATCTGCTGCAGGCAATGCCGTATGTAGTAGAGAAGGTGCCGAATGCCAGACTGGTCGTCGTAGGGAAGGGCGTGCTCGACTCGTACTATCGACGATATCTCGACAATCGGTGCCGTGAGCACGTCATCTTCGAAGGGTTCGTTGCCCCCGAAGATCTGCCGTCTTACTATGCTACCTGCGATGTCTTCTGCTCGCCAGCGATTGGGGCGGAGAGCTTCGGAATCATCTTGCTCGAGGCGATGGCTACTAAGAAGGCAATCGTTGCATCCGACATCTCCGGATACCGGAGCGTCGTGAGTGATGGAGTCGATGGAATCCTCGTCGAGCCCCGGAATGCGCATGCCTTGGCTCAGTCCCTGGTCCGACTTCTTCGCGACTCCCAACTGCGGGCAGAACTGGGCAGGCAAGGAAGGGAGAAGGCGCTCAGGTACTCTTGGAAGCGTGTGACAAGGCAGATCGAGGAATACTACCTCGAGGTTAGTGAGCGCGTTCGGAGCCGTCGCAGCCTGGAGGTTGGGAGGTAGTGAGAGGGACTAATTTCCTTTCCGTCCTGAAGATCAGGAACTTCCTCGTCTTCTCCGTGGGCCAGACTATCTCTCAGTTCGGGGATAAGCTGGACCACATGGCCTTGCTCGCTCTGCTGCGCATCTACGCCCCAGGTCCGGGCGCACTCTCCCAGCTTGCCATCGCATTCACCCTTCCGGTTCTGATCTTCGGGCCGACCTCCGGCGTGCTCGTGGATCGCTGGAACCGAAAGCGGGTCCTCATCACATGTGACTTTCTTCGCGCCGTGCTTGTGATATTCATCCCGTTTGCAATCCTATGGACCAACGGGAACGTCCACTCCGTCTACTCTATCGTCTTCGTTGTCTTTCTCTTCGGCCTCTTCTTCAACTCCGCCAAGATGTCGATCATCCCGAATCTGGTATCGAAAAAGCGGCTGCTGGCCGCAAACTCTGTCAACAACTTCGTTGGTCGATTCGCCACGCTCTGCGGCGTGCTGCTCGGTGGATTGCTCGTCGATTGGGAGGGATGGGGGAGAGTAGGATGGGAGGGGTGGCGCGCGGGATTCTATCTCGACTCGCTCACCTATTTGGTCTCAGCCATTCTGTTGGCAAGTATCGGGATCAGGGTGGTGCGTCGGTCGCAAGTCAGCAGTGAAGAGAGGCGGCCGGCGAACAACAGAGGGAACGGCCTGTGGGGGTTCTTCGCCACCGCCTTCCGTTCACTCGCCAGGGATCTCTTTGAGACCTTCCCGTTGATAGTGCGCGACCGCGCGATTCTCTTCGTGATGTTATCGATCCTGCTTTTCTGCTTTGTTGGTGGCTCGGTGTACGTACTCGTCGTTCCCCTCGTTCAGCAGAGCCTTGGCAGAGGGACGGCTGGGGTGGGACTGTTGGCCGGCGCGGCAGCGATCGGGATGATGCTCAGCTCATTTGCTTTCGGGATGCTCGGATACCGCCTTGAAAAACGTCAGGTTATCCTCGTGGGTTTCGCCGTCATCGGCGTCCTCATGATGATCTTCGCAAAGGCATCGTCGTTTGTGTTTCTTGGAGTGATCTCCTTCCTCGGTGGCTCTATGCTCGCTCCCATCGCCATTTCCCAGGACACACTACTCCATGAGGTCGTGCCCGAATTCTTTCGCGGAAGGATCTTCAGCACGAGGGAGTGGACCCTCAATGGTGTGTTCATGCTTTCAGCGGTGCTCCTGGGAGTGCTGGCGGAGCTCATTTCGATACGCCCGGTGCTGTTCAGTGTCGGCCTGATTGTGCTTGTCTTGAGCCTCGCCGGTGAGTTCGTGAGAGGCAGGTGGCCGGGATCGAGCGAGGGGGCGGCAAGCGAACTGCACGTCCAACCGAAGTCCAGCCATGATTAAGTATCTATTGATGGTAGCGGGATCTCTGGTCGTCGGGCTCCTACCTCTGTCCCTCTCGTATGCCCTCTCCTCAGTCGTTGCTGATATTGCATGGTTCCTGTTTCGAAAGCAGCGGGCCGCACTGGCGGACAACTACCGGCTGATGCTCGGTGGAAATCCGTCAGGCCGCTGCACCGCGTCGCTCACGCGGAGCGCATTTCGTCATCTGGCGAGGAACACTGTCGATTTCTTCAGATTTCCCCATCTTTCTGCACGGGCAGTGGAGAAAATGGCGACCGTCGAGGGAATTGAGTACCTTCGACAGGGAATTCGGTCGGGGAAGGGGGGAGCGATCTTCGTCACCGGGCACATCGGCAACTGGGAGCTCGGTGGAGGCGTGCTCGCCAGCAACGGTTTTCCCACCAATGTGGTCACAGAGTCGATCGCCCCGGCCCACTCCCTATTCTCGAAGAATCGGATCGCTCAGCTCTTCCTGCGCTATCGCACCGCGGTCGGAATGAGGGTCATAGCGCTCGAGTCAGCAGGACCGACAAGCTACCGGTGCCTCCGTCGAGGTCACCTTCTGGTGCTGTTGGGCGACCGCGATATCTCAAAAACCGGGATCCGCGTCGCGATGTTCGGCAGAGATGTGATGGTGCCACGCGGGCCTGCCGTGCTTGCTTTGAGGTTCGGCGTCCCGATCTTCACCGGGTGTCTCATCCGTCGTCGGTCCGGACGATATCATGGTATCGTTGATCCAGCGATCGAGTTTCGGCCGAGCGGCGACTTTCAGAAAGACGTCAGAGAACTGACCGAGCTCGTCACCGGGCGAATCGAGAAGTACGTACGCCGCTTTCCCGACCAGTGGTTCGTGTTCGAGAGAATCAACGCGGGAGAAGAAACGTGATCGGGGGCATCGTCACGACGGTGACCGTTGCCGCACTTGCCCTGCTCGGTATGCTCCTCGGCGGATGGCTATGGTGGGTCGTTCGTCACGGGCGGCCGTCCCGGCAGAGGCCACCCGTTCTCCTCTATCACAAGGTTACGCCGCGATTCGATCTCAGTGGGACGTGGACCACTCCGCGGCAGTTTGAGGGCCACCTGCGCTACCTCAGCGCGGCCGGGTATCGTTCGATGACCCTCTCTGAGTTCTATTCGAATCTGGAGGCGGGTAATCCCTTTCCTCCCAGATATGTCGTCGTCACCTTCGACGATGCGTACGATACTGTCTTTGAACACGCGTTCCCACTATTGCAGGCGTACGGATTTGCCGCGACAGTCTTCGTAATAGCCGGGTTTGTCGGCCGGTCGAATACCTGGGATGTCGGTATCCCGTGGTGGCGGTCTAACCATTTGGGGTGGGATGAGCTGGCGGAGATGGTGGCCGGGGGCTGTTCGGTAGGGTCCCACACAGTCACGCACATGGACCTGACGAGGGCATCCACCGAACGAGCGGGGGAGGAGCTCAGCGCGTCGAAACAGATGCTCGAGGAACGCCTCGGTGTGCCGGTCGAGTTTCTGTCTTATCCATTCGGCAGATACGACGAGCGCGTCGTGCGTCTCGCAAAGGAGGCGGGGTACCGTGGCGCCGTCTCGTCATATCCCCGCGCTCGCACTTCAGAAGACGATCCGTTTGCACTGGGCAGGATGGGCATCTATATCATCGATACACTCGCAGACTTCAAGATCAAGGCCAACAATGGAGCGAACCTCTTCCTCTTCGGGCTGGAGGAGATGAAGGGAAGGGTCATCAATTTCTGCTCCCTCGGGACCAGTCTCGTCAAGCCCGATCCATCGTGTCCGGCACCACGTGCGAGATTACGTGAGAGGTTGGACTAGTGGGTACGCGTGCGTGCGCAGTCAATGGTGAGCGCCGCTCCTGGGCGATCGACTATCTGTTCCTCCTTCGTCCCACGCTCCTCATTCCTGTATGGACACTCCTTCTTCTTGGATACTACCGGGCCACTGCGCTTGCCGGCCACCCTCTGCTTCGTCTAACGGTTTCGGGCCGGCTCGTCTGGACTGCTCTCCTCTATTCCGCACTCATGGGAGCTGTCTACATCATCAATCAGATATTCGATCGCGAAACTGATTTCGCCAACGAGAAACTCTTTCTTCTTTCGCACGGCTACATACCGCTGCGGAGCGCGGTCGTTATGGTTTCGTTGCTCGCGGTGCTGGCATTCGTCGGGGGACTGGCTGCCGGCGTCGATGTGGCACTGCTGTTTCTGGTCTCTTTCGTGCTCGGAGTGCTGTACTCCGTGCCGCCGGTGAAGCTGAAAGGGAGGCCCGTCCTCGATCTCGCGGCAAACAGCTTCGGGTACGGTCTGCTGGCGTTTACCGTCGGCTGGACTGCCGCGTCATCGATATCAATGGAGGTTATCGTCTACGCTCTCCCGTATGTGCTGGCAGTGGGGGCCGTCTTTGTCAATACGACGGTGCCGGACATCTCCGGTGATCGTGCTTCCGGCGACCGAACGACGGGTGTCGTGCTCGGCCCGGCGGCCTCAACAGTACTCAGCCTCCTCCTACTGGTGGCGTGCCTCGTGGTGTCGCTAATCGTGCAGGATCGGATCTGTACGCTCGCCGCCGTTCTCGCGCTGCCGTTCTTTGTTGCGGCCGCCTTCCATCGAGGGGAGCGGCGAGCCGCACTACTGTCGATCCGGATCAGCGCGCCGGTGCTTGTTGTGGTGACGGCTGTCATCTTTCCTGCCTATTTCATCGTTCTCGTTGTGACCTATTCGGCTCTGCGCTGGTACTACCGCCGGCGATTCGGGATCGTCTATCCCTCTCTGCGCAGCGACTGACAGGTGGGTCAAGGAGATGAATGTGGGAAGACCGTCCGTAGTTGCTCAGGAACGCCTCACACTCAGTGTTCTCTCGCTCCTGTTCCTCGTAT
>LJUI01000178.1 GCA_001303705.1 candidate division TA06 bacterium SM23_40 | reverse complement strand
TCGGGCGATACGGCCGAGCGGGCCTCAGGCGATACGGCCGAGCGGGCTATCTGGCGATACGGCTGATCTGACGTATCGTCAGCGATGCGTGACTGGCGCGGCGGGCGGCGGCTATGTAGTTGACACGGGTGGCGTGCTTGATGTAGAATCCACACTGGGCGGCGGTCGGTACCTGTCCTGTACGGGCAGATGCGCCCGAGAGGACGGTGTGCGGCCATGAAACCGGGTGGCAAAGAGCCCCGTTGCCCGGGCAGAACATCTCAGAGATTTCTGGACCTGAGCGGTGGAGCTGCTCGGGTCTTTTTGCTGGCTGGGAGCGGGCACGCAGCGGTGACTGTTGGGGGTGTCTATCTTATGGTGGGGTAGTGCAGCGAGGAGGCAGAGATATCATGAGACAGCCGACGACCCTTGTGGGTGCGGTTCTGGTGCTGGGGCTGTGTGCTGGTGCCGCGGCGACGGTTCTCCACGTGCCGGGCGAGTATCCAGCTATCCAGGCAGGAATCGATGCTGCGGTGGACGGCGATACTGTGTTGGTGGCAGAGGGAGTATACTACGAGCGGCTTAACTTCCTGGGAAAGAAGATTCTGGTCACCAGCGAGTATCTGTACACTGGCAACATCCAGACAATCGAGAACACGATCATAGACGCGGATACGGCCGTCGTCGGGATGGCCGATACAGCGTCTGTCGTGATTTTCTGCAGCGGCGAGACCTCGGATGCGGTGATTCGGGGATTCACGATCCAGAACGGACAGGGGTACAAGAACGAGTACGACAGATGGCTCGGCGGTGGGATCATGTGCATCAACAGTTCCCCGACCGTGATCCATAACGTGGTTCGTCGGAATCACGCCGTTCACAACGGAGGAGGCCTCTGCGGCATCGACTCTTCCAACGCCACAGTGACTTACAATACGTTCACGGAGAATTCATCCGGTGCTGGCGGGGGGATGATGTTCTCCCAGAGTAGACCCGTGATCACCTACAACGAGATTGTCGGTAACGTTGCTGACACGACCGGCTATCCGACGGTGATGACGATGGGAGGGGGAGTCTTCACGTACAAGTGCGTCTCGACCATCATGCACAATACCATCAGAGAGAACACTGCGTCGATCGGGGGAGGAGTCTGTTCCTATGTCCTCGACAGCGATACGATCTCGCAGAACGAGATCAGATTCAACAGCGCCGTGGGCGATTCGGGAATAGGCGGCGGGATCAGTTGCTTCCATACGTTTTCAGGAGCGATAACGGATAATGTGATAACAGACAACTCGGCAAGCGGTGACGGTGGTGGGATCCACCTCTACCTGTCGAATGTGATTCCTGGGATGGGTGGCGCTGTCCATAGCAATGTCCTCACCAGGAACAGAGCTGGCGCCAATGGCGGCGGTATATACTTGAAAAACTTCAATAACGGTTCGATCGCGGGCAATGTCGTGTCAGAGAATGTCGCCCCGAGTGGAGGCGGAGGAGGTATCGGCTTCTGGAATTGCTCGATCCCGGTCTGTGGGAACACAATTACCTCAAACACGGCCTTCAAGGGAGGCGGCCTCTATGCCTACGCGAATATCCAGATTGTCATTGATGTGTTGAACTCCATCTGTTGGAGAGATACGGGAACCTGGATGGGAGATGAGATCTATGGCGAGTTGATGGCCTCGTTCAGCGTGGGCTATTCTGACGTTGACGGAGGCTGGCCGGGCCCGGGTAACATCGACCTCGATCCGATGTTCGTTCTGGCCGACAGAGGAGACTATCGGCTCTTGTGGGGCTCGCCCTGCGTAGATGCAGGCCATCCTGACTCGCTGGACCCGGATGGCACGCGCAGCGACATGGGGGCGCACTATTTCGATCAGGATGACTATGTGACGCTCTACTTGACGCCGGATACCACTGAGGTTTCGCCTGGAGGGGCGCTCGGAGTGACCTATACGGCCATCAATCGCTGGACAGAGCCGGAGCCGTTCTGGGTCCTGACGGACGCCATCATGCCGAACGGCAACTCGCGCGGCATCATGGGGCCCGATCACTACACGCTGCCTGCGCAGGCCACGGTGCAGCATCACCTCTATCACGACGTCCCGCTGGCGGCGCCGCCCGGTCTATACGGGTACCGCTCGAGGATCGGGGTGCCACCTTCCACGCTCTATGACGAGGACACGTTTGAATTCGTAGTGAGTTCCGGCGCGGGCCAATGGAAGCCCTATGGCCATCGGTACGCGATCGTCGTCATGGGTGGGAACGTGAGCGGTCAGATGTACAGATGGTATTGGAACGACACATCGGGGAAGGTGTGGACCCTCATGGACTGGGGATTCGCCCCTGAGGACATCATCTACCTCTCCTACGGCGATAGCGCCAACGTCCACCCTGAGCTCGTCGATGATATCAGCACCAAGGCGAATGTGCAGGCAGCGTTCGACACTGTTGCAGCGAAGGTCACTCAGGATGATCTGGTGCATGTCTGGTGGGTCGATCACGGCAATACGAGCGGCTTCGAGGTCCATAACGGGTTTGTCTACTTCACTGAGCTGAGAGACTGGATCGACAACATAGAGTGCAGGGCCTACATCGGGGCATACAATCCCTGCTATAGTGGTGCGATCATGTCTCACATGCAGGGTCTATGCAGCGATGAGCGGCGCGTGATCACCGCCACCTCCGTCCGGGCCAATCAACCCAACTCCTACGGGTGGGCTGGTATGTGGCGACTGGCGATGCGTGGTGGATATCCGGACAATGTCGTTCCTTCGTCTTCGGACAGGAATGGAGATGGGTACATCGCCCTCGACGAGGCGTATGAGTGGGAAACACCCCATTCGAATGCCGCCTCGCCTCCCGAGTACCCGCTCTTCGATGACAATGGTGATGGTATAGGAGGCGATCTGACGAACCCGGCGATCTATGACAGTACTGGCCAGGATTCGACGAAAGACGGCTTTTGCGGCCAGTTCTACAACCTCATGGCCTGGTATGACGAGGTCGCGACAGACGGCGGGCCGTGCCCATTCCTGCCGAGCTCTCTTGCCGATACCGGCCAACGGCTTGAATCTCCGTGCAGGCGCTACCCATCCACGGTTCCAACGTCAGGGGAGTTGTTTACGATGGGAAGTTCTATGTCTTCGGTGGCCACACGCTTGGCTCTGATACGATGAGGAGATACGATCCGGCGGCCGACGCGTGGGAGATGCTCAGCTCGCCGTATCCGAGCGGTCGGTTCGAGTGCTGCAAGTACGGAGCTGCTGCCGTAGGGAACAACATCTACTACTACTATATGGAGCAGCGGTACAGCTACAGGCCGGTCCAGGTCTTCTGGGAGTACGACATTCTCGGCGATTCCTGGATAGAGATGAGTGCTCCGCCGGAACCGAAGCGGATGTACGTAGCCTCGGCCTCCGACGGTACATATTGCTACGCCGCAGGTGGACTGAGCCACGAGGACCTCAGTCCTATCAGCGACGTAATCCGCTACGACCCGGCCCTGGAGAGCTGGGAGGCGATCGATCCTCTTCCTGAACCGGTCGCTTTTGCCGATGGCGACTTCCTGAGGGAGTACCTCGTCATTGCCGGCGGCGGTGCGGGCTATGGCCCCTGGCCGGCAAGCGATCGGGTTCATGTCTGGAAGGAGGGAGAGGGGTGGATGTCGGCCACTCCGCTCCCTGCGCCGGTCGGTATCCCGCACGTGGAGCTGGCAACCATCGATGCAACTGATTACATCTTCGTCTTCGGCGGTTACAACGAGGGATACCTCAGTAGTGTGTACATCGGGCAGATCCAGAACTTGGAGTAGGCTCTGGAAAGACCTGTAGGTTCTGGATCTCACCGACGAGTTCGTTCAAGCCCGAATCGCCGGCCGGAGATTCGGGCTTAGTGATGGGACATTCGCTCTCGAGCGAACTCACTGCAGGGTCGGAGGGTCTTCGTCAATTGGAGGGACCGGCAGAGATACGTGGGGACGACGAAGTCCCGTGCAGCTCGTGTTCCAAGCAGGTGGAGTTACGATACGCCCTTGACGGATTGCCCGGTTTTGGACTATCTTCCTCTCTAACGGAGTGGGAGTTGACTATAGCTCCGGGAGGTTCTGCTTTCTGACTCGTGTGGGCAAATGTACTCCTCGTTGCTGTCGGTGGGACTCGCTCATGGCGGGCCGGTTTTATATGTGTGGCGGAAAAGCGAGCGGTCCTCATCTCGTTCGGCGTCCTGCGACTCCCGCCTGGCGGCAGGACCAGAAGGCATACGATCGCACGATGACAGGAGAGATCTGATGGATTCTTCAGATGTGGCGCCCGTCCGCGATTTCATACGGGAGATCATCGACCAAGATCTCAAGGAGCGTGCGTTCGAGGGCCGGGTGCACACGCGGTTTCCTCCCGAACCGAACGGCTATCTGCACATCGGACACGCGAAATCGATCTGTCTCAATTTCGGTATCGCTCAGGACTACCGTGGGCTCTGCAATTTAAGATTCGATGACACGAATCCGAGCAAGGAAGAGGAAGAGTATGTCCAGTCGATCATCGAGGACGTCCGGTGGCTCGGGTTCGATTGGGAGGATAGACTCTTCTTCGCTTCCGACTATTTCGAACAGATGTACGAATATGCCGTGCAGCTGGTGAAGGCGGGGAAGGCGTATGTGGACGACCTGAACGCGGAGCAGATCAGCGAGTATCGCGGCACGCTGACGAAGCCCGGCAAGGACAGCCCGTACCGCGACCGATCCGTTGAGGAGAACCTCCGCCTCCTCGAGCGGATGCGCGCCGGCCAGTTCGGGGACGGGCAGAAGGTGCTCCGCGCCAGAATCGATATGGCACACCCCAACATGAATATGCGGGATCCCGTCATGTATCGTATTCTGAAGGCGACGCATCACCGCACCGGCGACGGGTGGTGCATCTACCCCATGTATGACTGGGCGCACGGCCTGGAAGATTCCATAGAGGGTATCACCCATTCGATCTGTACGCTGGAGTTCGAGGACCATCGACCCCTGTACGACTGGTTCCTCGATGAGCTGGGGGTGTACCATCCCAAGCAGATTGAGTTCGCCCGCCTCAACCTCAGCTATACGGTGATGAGCAAGCGAAAGCTTCTCGAGCTGGTGGAGGGAGGTCACGTCAACGGGTGGGATGACCCGCGGATGCCCACCATTAGCGGGTTGCGCAGGCGCGGGTACTCCCCCGAATCGATCCGGAACTTCTGCGGGCGCATCGGGGTGGCCAAAGCAGACAGTACTGTCGCCCTCGAGCTGCTGGAACATTGCGTGAGGGAGGATCTCAACAGGACCTCGCCGCGGCTCATGGGCGTGTTGCGTCCGCTCAAAGTGGTGATCGACAACTACCCCGAGGGCGAGGTGGAGCAGCTCGAGGCCGTCAATAACCCGGAGGATCCGGGCGCCGGCACGCGGCAGGTGCCGTTCTCCAAGGTGCTGTACATCGAGCGCGAGGACTTCATGGAGGAGCCGCCGAAGAAGTTCTACCGCCTGGCCCCGGGGCGTGAGGTGCGGTTGAGATACGCCTATTTCGTTGCCTGTACGCATGTCGTCAAGGACAAGAACGGAAACGTGGTAGAATTGCACTGCACCTATGACCCGGACACGCGGGGCGGCGACGCGCCCGACGGGCGTAAGGTCAAGTCGACCCTCCACTGGGTCTCGGCCGAGCATGCCCTCGACGCCGAGATCCGGCTCTATGACAAGCTCTTCACGGTGGAGGATCCGGCAGGGCAGAAGGACGCGGATTTCAAGGAGTTCATCAATCCGGATTCGCTGGAGACAGTCACGTCATGTAAGGTGGAGCTCGCGGCCGCGGATCTGCAGCCGTTCGATCGGATCCAGTTCGAGCGTCAGGGCTACTTCTGCGTTGACCCGGATATGACACCTCAAAAACTCGTCTTCAACCGCACGGTCGGCCTGCGCGATCCGTGGGCAAAGATCCAGAAACGCGAGGAGCAGAAGGATTAGATCGCTCTTCGACGGCCTGAGGGATCGTTGTGTGCGATAGAGTTCATATCGCCTCGAGATCCGCATCGAAGCGGGGCGCCGCCACCGGGGGGAGGACAGATAACGAGATGAAGTATACGCGGGTGTATGCCGACGCAGATGGCGAGTCGCATTTCGAGGATGTGGAACTGGAGCTCACCCCGACAGACTTCGCGCCGCCTGCACCGCCCTTGAATCTTTCGCCGTTGACTCCTGCGTCCCGGTTCGGCTTTGTCAGTGCGTCCCCGGGCTGGTATGGAGACTGGCATCCGACACCTTGCCGGCAGATCTTCTTCTACCTCTCTGGTGAAACCGAGGGCGAGGTGAGTGACGGCGAGGTGCGGCGGTTCGGTCCGGGAAGCGTCACTCTCCTTGAGGATACTACGGGCAAAGGGCACCGGAGCCGCGTCGTGGGCGATGCTGACGTGCTCCTGGCCGTGGTACAGCTGGAGGACTGAAGGGGATCGTCGCCGGAGGATAGAGAAGAGAGCAGGTCGGGCCTGCGTCTCCTCGTGCGCCAGAGCCGGGCCAGCGGGAGCGCTTGTGATGACTTGACGGCACAGGGCGGACGAGCGACAGGGGAATGTAGACTGGGATTCTGCGGGACCGGGGAGGGCGGCACGTCATGAACGGAGGTTTCGCACGTAACCCTCGATGGGCTTTTCTCATCTTCATCATAATCGACGTGATCTTATTCGGGATAGGGATGGGTGTGCCGATCTTCTGCATAGTCTTCGGTTTCTTGGTGGGTTGGTACATCGCCAGATATTTCGTCACTGCGGGTGAGCCGATAGAAGAAGTCCTGAGGAAGGTCTTCCGATATGCGGCAGTCACCTCCGGCGTCACCTTCGTTCTGGCGGCCGTGAGCTGGGGAAGATGCATCGTATGGCTCTTCAATCCCAATGCGGACTATGTGAACTTCGGGATTCCGCTCATCCTCTATGATCCCAAGTTAAGCTTCATTGGATGGCTCGTATTGATGGTCATATTATCACCCTTCCTGCAGCTCCTGACGACGCTCTTTGGTGCACACCTCTCTCTAGTCACCCGACTGCGAAGTGACGTCGGTTCCTGATGAAGGAGGGTGCAACGCATAGAGTATGGTTCGGATCAGGCCCGGGCTGGGCGGTGGGGGGGTATGAGGTGCCCTAACTATCCGCACAGGACGTTATCGACCTGGAGGGAGCCGCACACCAGAGCGCCCGCAACATCCGGCGCAGTTCCTGCGGCATCTGCACAGCACCCGGGTGGTTCCGGGCCTGGACATAACATTAGATCCGAGGGAGAAATATCGCTGCGGAGTAATGAGAGGTGTGGTTTGGAAACCGCACCTTAGTTGAGCAGACTGTCCGGCGCTTCCGGATCGACGGACGCTGGAATTGATTGGAGCGTATAGCACTACTGACGGCCACCCAATCTCGGGTGGCCGTGTCGTCTGTGCTGGCATGTCTCTTGCTTATTGACTTGGATGATGACGGACCCGGCGATTGTTGCTCGGTAGGAGTTGACTCGCCGCGGTTCAGAGAGCCTGCACTGAGAGGTGTCCTGACCTCGAGTGCAATCCGGAACAGAGGGCGTTCAACCAAGAAGGAGAGGATCATGAAGACCGTGGCAACACTAGTGTGCGCAGCCGCAGTCCTTTCGCTGTGTGCGAGCGCGTGGCCGGCGGTT
>LJUI01000177.1 GCA_001303705.1 candidate division TA06 bacterium SM23_40 | reverse complement strand
TCCTCCCATGATAATGACGGTCACGCAGAGCGTGACAATGCCGAGAGAAACGAGTATGCTCTTCATCTGCTCCCTCCTCATGGTATGCCTTCTAACTCGATCCTATCATCGAACCGCTCCGAAGTATCACAGAGCTGATGCGGCGGTTCAACGTCGCCAAGGCCCACTTCGGGAAACGGATTCCCGTCGTCGATAGCGCACCGTATTGCCTGCATGGACTTGCCGATGGGTAATCCAGCGAAGGGGAAGCGGAGCTCCCCAGAGAGCGGCGCGAACGCTTGTTTGATCGTGCAGCAATATTCTTTGCCTCCGAGTCCGATCACTATCGGAAAGTGGTCCAGGCCCTGGATGGCGATCTGCTGTTTCAATGTCGAAAGCGAGACCGGATCCGTCGACTTGCTCTTGAAGGTGATGTTGTACGGACCGGGTATCTGGAACAGCGGAGAGATGAACCCGTACTTAGCGCTCAGGATGATCCACCGCTCACCGAAGCGCTCAGCATATGCTCTGTTGACCTTGAACGGTGCTCCCGTGTATGCGTCGCACGCAGGCATCGGTCCCCGCTTCGGATCTCTGTCCCAGATCTTGGCTTGGCGGCACGGGATGATGACCAGGAAGCCTTTCACTTGCGCCTTCCCTTTGCACGAGTGCTTCGCCTCTTCGGACGAGTACTCCGTCTTTTCGCACGGGAGGCTTTGATCAACTGTTCGAGGCGCGTGAGCTCTTCAGCGCTGAGAGGAGCAGCGCTCAGATGCTGCGTGTTCCAGAGACCGCTGCCTCGGATCGCGTCGATCGTGGCATATCTGCCGAGCCACCGTGTCGACGGCTCGCCCAACGGGTGCTGCGCGAGGAGAGCAATGAGGCTGCGTTCCAGGGCGAGGCGTTCCTTCGTCCTGTTGACCCGGATGCAGGTGAAGGCAAAGTTGAACCGCAGCTGAAGGCTCACCATCTTTTCGACTTCGGGGAACGTAGGGGACATGTGCGTCAGCCAGCGGTCCAGGCGGGGATCTTCCGGATTCAACTTCGCCAAGAGCGCGCCGCCCAGGTGCTTACGGAAGACGCTCGCGTTCTTGTTCCCTCCGAGAGGGCGGGCAGTACCGAAATGTTGATGGATCCGGTCTCTGAGCTTGCCGTCCTTCTTGTGAGTGCCCACCCTGACGATGCGGTGGAGGATCTTGCCGCGTCTCTGCACAACCTCGCCACGTTCGAAGAAGAGGTAGACGCCGTTGGTGGGGAAGTGACTCGCGGGTGTTTCGTGATTGTAGCGAGGCAGGGATTCGACCAGAGTGTAGACTCGATCGGTTATCTGTTGATATGTCTTCGGCATCGCAGATGACCTCCTGGTTCAGGCGATGGTCGACAGCGGCTTGCCGGAGGTGTCAGGGCACCCCAAGCGCCAAGCCGGCATAGTTTTCCTTGTGCCAAGAAGTCGATGGAGAAGTATAATCCTGTGGAGGCCTCGGGTCAACATGAATGTCGCGCGGGCGTCTATTCACTTGACATCCTCTGTAAATGGCGATACCATACCAGGGTGGCTCCATAGGGGCGGTTCTGGCCGGATTCCGAACGATCTTCAGAGAAGGGGGGAATCAGAGGCCGCGTACAGCAAATGAATTCCCGATAGTTCTGCTCATTGAGGGGAAGCAGATCGCGCGCGGTGGCGTCGGGAAGGGCTGTTGTGTCACAATAGCATAGGCTGGTTCCTGGAGAACGGCACCGAGCATACCGGGAAGGGGTCGTTCTCTTGCTTGTTCCACGGACCCTTCCGGAGGGGGTGAGACGAAAATGAAGCAGGTGTGGTCGTGGGTGGCAGCATCTCATGCTGTGGTCGGCCTCATATCGATCGCGTCTGGCGCTGTGATCCACGTTCCGCTCGAGTACCCGACAATCCAGGCGGGGATCGACGCGGCAGTGGGCGGGGATACAGTGCTCGTCGCCGATGGCACATACACGGGCGACGGCAACCGAGATATCGATTTCTACGGCAAGGCGCTACTCCTGGTGTCCGAGAATGGGCCTGATCTAACCATCATTGATTGTCAGGGCACTGCATCAGAACCCCATCGAGGATTCTATTTCCACACCGGAGAAGGCTCTGACGCGGTCGTGCGGGGCTTCACGATCAGCAACGGGTGGATCGCGACCGGCAACGGCGGAGGAATCTACTGCCTTGCATCCTCCCCCTCGATCTTGGGGAACACAATCACCGCGAACAGGAGCGGAGCATGGGGAGGAGGGATCTACTGTGAGGGAGAGTCGAGCCCCACGATTGCCGGCAACACCGTCATGGAAGACACGGCAGATCTCGGCGGGGGGATCTGCTGCGCACACGACGCCTCGGCCTTCATCACGGGCAACCTCATCACGGGCAACACCGCCTTGCTGATTGGCGGGGGGGTCTATTGTTGGGACGCCTCGCCCACCATAAGGGACAACGAAATCATCGAGAACAGGGCACCGTATGACCACGGTGGTGGAGTTGCCTGTGGAAGGTCTAGCTCGATCATCGAGAATAACATCATCGCGGCAAATGTCGCCTGGGAGGGCGGGGGGATCTGCTGTTGGTCTCTGCATTCTCCTGCCATCCTCGGCAACGTGATCACGGGAAATGCCGGTGTGATCGGAGGAGGGATCCGTTGTCACGGTGTCTCGCCGGCCATCATAGGGAATAGGATCACAGCGAACTCGGCCGAGTGGGGGGGCGGCATAATCGCGCTGGGATTCTCTGCTGGGCCTATTCTTCTGCAGAGGTGCGCAACAATATCATTGCGTTAAACGCCGCCTCCGAGTGCGGCGGCGGCATCCATTGCTGGCGCCACTCATCGATGACGCTCGCCGGGAATACGATCACGGGAAACACGGCCAACGAGCGCGGCGGCGGTATCCATTGCCTCGATCATTCTACGATGACGCTCTCCGGTAGCACCGTTGCAGAAAACAGGGCCTCCGCTCAGGGGGGCGGGGTCGACTGCTACGGGAATTCCTCAATCACCGTCATGAACTCGATCCTCTGGGGTGATAGCGCGCTGACGGGGCCAGAGGTATCGCTCGACACGTCTAGTTCGATCACGATCAGCTATTCCGATGTTGAAGGCGGGTGGCCCGGCGGCGGAAACATCGATGCCGATCCGGTATTCGTGTTGGCAGAGAAGGGGGATTACCGTCTCCTCTGGGGTTCGCCGTGCATCGATTCCGGACATCCCGACTCCCTCGATCAAGACGGGACCCGCAGCGACATGGGTGCTCACTTCTTTGATCAGGAAGACTACCTGACCCTGTACCTCACGCCGGATACCACTGAGGTCCTGCCGGGCGGTGAGCTCGGCGTCACCTATACTCTCATCAACCGGTGGGCCCAGCCCGAGGCGCTCTGGATCCTGACGCAGGTTATCTTGCCGCGGGGTGGCATTCTGGGTCTATGCGGCCCGGACCGGTACACCCTGCCCGCCCACTTTGTCACACAGCGCCACCTGGATCGCGAGGTGCCGGCGACGGCGCCACAGGGGACCTATGTGTATCGGTCCGGAATCGGTGTGCCGCCTGCGGTGGTGTACGACCGGGACGAGTTCACATTCGTGGTGGCCCAACCGTAACCGCACCTGGACTACTCGCTTCTGTCCCGGCGGCGAGGACGCAATGCTGGGAAACCAGCTCCCCGGACTGCGAGGCCACAGCCGTAGCGCCCCGCGAGATGGGGATTTTCTGTCGCTTACTCTTCGTTCGGCATCCAACAGAAGGCTCTTGCCGAAGCCGCCAGAGCGTGGTATACGATGTACTGGATCTCTGCCCGTATTCGCAGGGTCAACGTAGAGGAGGAGAGGAATGAACAAGAAGGCGGAGGAGATCGCCGGAGACATCATTGTGGCGATGATTGGCAACGGGTTCTTTGGCGGAAAAGGAGCTCAGTCCAAGCAGCCCCTTGACCTGGCGGATGTTGTGGGGCAATGCTATCAGGTCGTGTACAAGCGGGTCGTGGCCGCCAGCTGGCCCAGCACTGCCGGCCCCGAGGACTATCATGTCGAGTAGGCGGGCCGTACGGTGTCCGGGGCGCATCGCGACCGGCGCCAGCAGTGGGCCTGAGCTCTGCGCCACACAGGAAAGGGACAGCCCAGCCGCTTGGTGCCGCGTCGCGCAGCACCCGGGAGACGCAGGGGATTTCGACAGGCCGATGGAAAACAGCTAACGCATTTAGCATCAGGGGAATACGCTTCTCAGTTAGAGTGATTCGTTATCATTGCGCGATCGCAGCGAGACGTAGCGGGGGGATGTGCCTGTCCGGATAGCCTCGTAGCGGGCCGCGGGCGTCTGTGGATCGGGCCCTCCATGCCGTCGGGCAAAACGGGACGTTTCTACTTGGCGAAGAATAGGATATTTCTATGTGGCATTGACATCGGGTGAAAGAGGCAATTGACCGGGGGTCCGTTGCTGCTATGCTACAGACGTTCCCGCCCGTAACCTTCAGGACCTACCAACGTCCCTGGGGGGGACGATGTGGCCTTGGACATCCACCGGGCGATTGTTGCGAGGACGGCCGCCATGTTGCAGCGGGTGACTTCAGTCTCCCCACCTGGCGTGGAAGCCTCGCACGTCCACATGGACGAACGGCCCGTGTGAGGCGGTCTTCTTGTATCTGGCAAGGCCGCCGACGAAGGGTTCGTACCAGGATCTCCCGTACATTCGATCGATGATGCCATAGAGGACGGCAGCATCTCGGTAATCGATCTTGCCGTCCTTGTTGAGATCGTCCATCATGTCATCCCTGGGGTCCTCGTCGATGAATATGTCCGCCGCGCCGCCGTAGATGTGGCGGCTGTACTTGACGTTTCCAATCACTCTGTTGTAGTAGGGTGTACGGTACCCACTCATGATGTGCAGAGTAGTGCAGGGATAGCCTTTTTCGTTCACCTTCTCGAGTATGAGCTCCAGCTTGAGGAGCAGCTTCCCCTTCAGAACCAAATATCTCGGATAATCTCCACCCTGTTTGCATAGAAACTGGCTCAGCCGGAAGTGCGGCGCGACGTAGGTCTCCGCGTTCTCCTCTGTTACCTCGATGAAGCCCCGGGGTGGCTTATAGATCGGTAGTCGCTTCAGAGGTATCGCAGGGTATCTGCCGATTCGGTAGCCATTGAGGTATTCGCCCTCCAGCTGATCGTAGGGCACGATTACGAAAGCATTGAGGGTGATGGTGTCAGCGGCCTCCGTATCCACTATTCGGATCGGGTAGAGGCCTGCCTCCTTCGGGACCTGCCACTGCCATCGCCCGGGCCCTTTCCGGGCGATCCCGTCGCGCGAAGGCTCGAGGAGATAGCGCTCTTCCCCTCCGGATACGAAATCCCCGGAACCGAGAACTTCGAGCGGTACGATCTCTTCGGGCATGGCGGAGATGGCGAAGACGCGGTAGGGCACCACGAGATCTCCGACCCGTAAGGCCAAACTGGCCTTCTCGGGGGAGAAGCCGCCATCCGTTCGACCCGAGGCGCCGCCAGCTGCGGCCAGGATGAAGGCCGACGCGACGACGAAGCACACCGCGGCAGGAGCCGATCTGTCAGGAGTTCGAAGCATCTGAGTGTCTCCTATTTCTCTTCCGTTGGCTCGGGCGGTCCACTGCGGAGCGCCTCGAGCACGAGTCTGTCTCGGTCATAGATATCGTTCCGGAATTGAATAGATCCGTCCTCATCAGCCCAGGCGGTCCAGTAGAGCAGGTGAATCGGGATCGCTTCTGGTAACCGCACTGTCTGTTCGACGCGTCTGTCGATAGCGGCGAGGATCTTCTCCCGCGTCCACTGCGGATCGCCCCGCAGCAGATACTCCGCCAGATCGATCGGCTTCTCGATCCGAATGCAGCCAGAGCTGAAGGTGCGCCGCGTCCTGGCAAAAAGGTCTCGCGCCGGCGTGTCATGGAGATATACGTTGAACTTATTGGGGAACATGAACTTCACACGGCCCAGGGCGTTACCCGGCCCCGGGTCCTGCCGCAACCTGTAGGGGAAGTTGGCGGCGGAGACTTCGGACCAATTGATCGACCGGGGATCGATCTCGCGCTCCTGGGAGCCCCAGCCCTGCAACACCCTCATGTTCTGGCTGGCCAGGTAACCGGCGTCGGTGCGCAGCGTGGGCAGGATGTCCAACACGGCGATGCTCGTAGGGACGTGCCAGTGGGGATTCAGCACGAGATAGGTCATCCTGTCGCTGAAGATGGGCGTTCGCCGGTAGGGCCTTCCCACTATTGCGAGCATTGAGAGCACCGTCCGGCCGCCCTCGACAACATCCAGGTCGAAGTTGGCGATATTGATGATGACGTGCCGCGGCCCGAGTTCCTGGGGAAGCCACCGCCACCGCTCCAGATTCACCTCGATCTGGTCGATCCGAGCCTCGACCGGGATGTTGAGCGCCGCCAGTGTGGCCTGTCCCACTACGCCATCGACATCGAGCCCGTATCGCCTCTGGAAGGTGCGCACGGTCTGTTCGAGTGCCTCGTCGAAGAGATCGTCATGGCTGGCCGCCGTGCGGACAGGAGCGCCAGCAGCCTCCATCCGGCTGCGCAGGAGGCGGATTCGGTCACCGCGATCCCCCTTCTCCATCTTGGGACCTTCCGGCACCTTCTGCCATCCCCCTTGGGCCGCCAGCTCGCGATACTGCGCGAGAGTCTGCCGCAATCTCCTGTACCCGACGTGATGGGGAAGCAGTTGCTCCAGGGTGTCGCGGAAACGCCCGGAGGCGAGGGCGTCCTGCAGGACAACGGAAAGATCAGAGTCGCGCCGGTTGGCGTGCCATTCCGGATCGATCGTCTCCGGGTTGACGCGTCCGGCGAGAAGATGGGACGCGTACAGCAGAAACGCGTCGGTGAGCAACAGATCGAGGTCTGCCAGCCTTCGGGGGTCGAGTGGTCTTCGAAGAGCTTGGTTCTCGCGGATCTCCTTGAGCGTCTCCACGATCTCCGCCAGATGATAGTGTTCGGACTCCAGGCCCTCGCGATCTGCGTCCCGGATCGCCGCAACGAGGCTGTCCGTGTCTGCAGTCGGTCCACTGTCGTCACTCCAGGCTGGCCGATAGGTACGGATCTCGTAGAAACGCGGCAAAGCGATCGAGGCATAGACGAGTTCGTCACCCACTACCGCCCTCGCCGGGACTC
Source organism: candidate division TA06 bacterium SM23_40 (assembly GCA_001303705.1). Lineage (GTDB taxonomy): Bacteria > LJUI01 > LJUI01 > SM1-40 > SM1-40 > SM1-40. The sequence continues at coordinate 194 of LJUI01000177.1, read as the reverse complement.
CGGCAGCCTCGAGCCGGGCCCGGAGCCGCTCGTCTACCTGATCCGGCAGTGTCTGCGCTGCACCTCCGTTCGCGCAGGCGAGGGCCACGGCCGCGCCCACTACGATGCCGGTTATGAGGTATCCCTTCATTGGCACCCCCGTCTTTCGAAATAGAGCGATGAAGTGCAGGAGTCGCCGACGACAGGAGTCGCCT
>LJUI01000048.1 GCA_001303705.1 candidate division TA06 bacterium SM23_40 | reverse complement strand
CTGCCCCGCAGGAGAAGGGCCGGCACCCCGAGCGCACAGGCGACGGAGAAAAGATCGGTCTGTCGTGCGATCAGAAGCGCGCACTGGGCGACGAGGGCCGATTGGTGGCGCAATCCCGGCTCGACGACGACGAGCGGTTCCCTCGCCAGGAGGTGTCGCATCTTGGGGAGTAGCGGGCGCCCGGTAGAGTGAGTGACCAGGAACCGTACATTCGACACCCTGCGCTCGAGGGCAACGATCAACTTCATCAGGAGCTCCATATCTAGGTCTGAGCCGTCGGCCGGCGGACCGATGTCCAGGCCCACGAGTACCTCGTCCTTCCTCAGGCCGACCAGGCGCAAGAAGTCCCTGGCCCTGGCCAGCTCATCGGCTCCGAGATCGAGGTCCAGGGATCGATCCTCGGCCTCGGCTCCGAGCGCCGCGACGAGACGCAGATAGCGGTCGATATCGTCCCGACAACGGGGAAGATCGACGACGACCTCACAGTTGAAGAAGGGAGTGAGTCCCGGACACCGGAATGTCGCGCGCACCGGAGTATTCGCCGCCCACGCCGCCATCATCGCGGGTTCTCCCGCCCCCTCGAAGTCGACGAAGAGATCCGCGCCATACTGCCCGAGCACGCGGCGCGACCTGCGATGCAGCCTGCCGCTCGCCCGGAGCCGGCTGAAATCGATGCGGACGACCTCGCAGTGGGCCGGCAAAGGACAGGGAAGATCCTGACCCTCGCCTGAGAGAATAAGGACGAGGGGCGTCGAGGGGTGGAGCTTCACCAATGCCCACAGCGCCGGCATCGAGAACAGGTACTGCCCTGGACCCGAAGGCGAGCGTACGATGATGCCATTCGGATTCCTCAAAAGGCCTGTCAAGGGGATGACAGGCCGCCGATACACGATCTTGAGGGAGTTGAGCAGAAGCCGGTTCGCCACGGCGCTCCACATGTTCGCGATCTCCCATGTTCACGATTCCGCACCCACCCCGGCACCTGCCCCTGCGAGAGCGAGCCCGGACGCAAACCATTCATCAGACTCCGTCGGGCCGCACCATCCTGGAGCAGAAGAACCTTCCGGGTGATCGAGCGGAATCGCGGATCCCCGGTCTATATCGCTTCAGTGGGGATTATGGTACGCCCTTGCAGTGTTGTCAATCTTTCTTTTCCCCCCCTCACGCAGCGCTCTCATCGCCTCATCGCTCCTCCCTGCCCCCGCCCGGGGAGGGATCGTGCTCGGTGAGAAATTCCTGATACAGCTCCTCCTCCGGATGCTCCTCGGCCAGGATCGCGAGATGATGCATCGCCTCTGGCCGCATACCCAACTCGCGGTAGGTCAGGGCAAGATTGAGCCGGGCCTCCTCGTTCCCGGGCTCGAGCTCAAGTGCCACCAGAAACGCCTGGACTGCCTCTCTCAGATCCCGGCCTTGCCGCATCGACAGGCCGTTGACGGCGTGCGCCTCAGACGAGGCCGGATCGAGTGCTATCGCGCGTGCTGCTGCTTCCCTGCCCCGAGCGATGTCCCCCGTGATGAGATAGGCCCGCGCCATCGCGACCTCGACGGCAGACGATCGAGGATGCCGATTCGCTGCCTGATGAAGCTGTTGCAGGCCCTCCTCATACAGACCCTCCCTCAGCAGAAGATCGGCCAGGCGAAGCCGTGAATCTGCCTCCTCTGGCCCGAGCTCCACTGCGCGCCGATATGCCGCCACCGCATCGTCCCGGGATCCCAGTCTCTCGAAGATCACGCCGAGGTCGTAATGTATGGCAGGATTGCGGGGATCGTACAACTCGGCCTGTTCGTAAGCGTGACGCGCCTCCTCGAACAGCTGCCGCTCAAACCAATAGGAGCCAAGGTGAGCATGGAGCAGGGCATAGTGGGTGCGTGTCTTTCGGTCAATCCGCCCACGCGGCGCGCCATAGCCCTTCAACAGGAGACGGTGTTGTACGAGCTCCTCCTGCGTGACATCCCGTTCGTCGCGCAGAGAACGATAGACCAGGCCACAAGGCACAAGCCGCCCAGGGTCGATCATGAACCGCGGACCCGGAGAGTAGTATACCGGACGGTCATCGATGTTGAGCGCCGCCAGCGATTCTGCGACCGATCCCCTGCCAGCAATCTGGGCCTGTGGCAGGCCGGGCTCGTCCCGATCGTTCCCGAGCCTGAGCCCCCTGTCCCTCAGCCTCTCCCGGTACCACTCGGTCGCCAGGAGCGGCGAGTACACAGGATCGACGTCTAACCTCTCCCCCCGCACAAGCTGGAGATAGAGCAGCACGAAGTAGTCTACGCTGTTCTCGGTGATGAACAGAGCCCGCTGCGGCAGAATCTCAGCCATGTCATGCACGTACTCCCGGGCGCCGACTACCCCATGCCGTGTGCTCTCGTCCCAGTTGGGGATCACCTCCGGCACTATGAGAAGTGGGAGGAGGACGGGAACGATGAATGCCGGGACCCTCATCGCGGTCATCCATCTCGCGACAGCCGAGACGCCGCATCCCACGAGAAGTGCTGCGACGAGATGGGCCGGGAGCAGATAGGCAGCGTAGTCCGGCCCCCCACCAGCGAATCCCGCGAAGAGTATCGTCCCTGCGGCTGCCACTACGAGCCCGGCAGCGATGAGCCGCCGCCGGAGGAGCTTCACCAGGCCAACTGCCGCCGCCGAGACGCATAGCATGCCGAACTGCCGGGGGAGGTCCTGCACAAACGCCACCATCCCTGCGAGCGGACCCCCGGCCACGGTGAGACGTAGAGAGAAGAACTCGGACGCGAATTCCCGCGCCGTTACATGATCGAGCAGCCGGTCCAGCCGCTCTGGATCTCCCCAATCGAGCGAAGGATCGCACCGGGAACGGAGAGGAAGGTACAGGTACAGGGATAGTCCGAGGAGGACGAGGAGGGCCATTGTTATGGCCAGCGTTCCTCGCCCCCTGCCTGCACCGCCCGGCCCGGCCCAGGCCATGAGGGCCAACCCGGGAAGAAGTGCACCGAGAAAGACATGATTCGCCATTCCCAGACCGAACAGAAATGCCGCGAGCATCAGCGCATTTGTCTCTCGATGCATCGCCCAGCGCAGGACGAGAAGAAGCAGGAGGGCGCAGACCAGGCATGCCAGACTGTACACTTCTGCGATGACGGCCTGGCTCCAGAACGTCCTGGCAACTGCGAGTGAGAGCGCCCCCGTGAGGGAGGCGAGGAAGCGAACTGCGGTCCTTTCATCGGGGCAGAGTGTCCAGATCGCCAGAAAGATCGCGCCGACAGCCAGCGAACCGGCGACTGCGGAGGCCGCGTTGGAGCCGATCGCGGGATCGAACGGTGTTAGCAGGAGTGTGAACCGGGTGGAGACCACGTAAAGCGGATGTCCGGGCGGATGCGCGATGCCCAGGTTATACGCGGCGCTTATCAGCTCCCCACTGTCCTCCCAGTAGACCGTCGGACAGAGTGTCGCGAGGTAGAGAATCAGCGACAGCAGGACCGAGGAGAGAAAACCCACAGCTGCAGTTCGTGAGGTAACGTCTTGTCGTCCATTCATCGCCGGTCAGCTCTTGTTCGATGGATGCCGTCGGTTTGCCACCGCCCCGGCATTCGGTAGCGGGAACTTCCCCCCCATCACATCCTGGCGACGGACTGAGCGAGGAACCGCAGCGCCCTCAGATTGAGGCGAAGCTGAGAGAACGATCTCACGCGGAGCAGGTGGCGCAGGATCGTCCGAGGCCGCAGGTAGAATTCGATATTCGCGCGGCGGTACCAGCGAGCGATGCGCGACTCGCCCAACTCCGGCAACCGGTGTACGGGAGGGCCGTACAACCCATAGTGATCCGGACAACGATCGAAGATGAGCCCCTGCGCGCTCAGCTCCTCGTACGCCTCACTCCCGGGATATGGCTTGAATATGAAGAATTTCGCGAAATCGGGATCAAGCATCTTCGCGACCCGCACCGTGTCCCTCACAGTGCTCTCGTCCTCTCCCGGCAGACCGATCATGAAGAACGCCCAGGTGGTAAGCCCCAGGTCTTTCGCCATGGCGAAGCTCTCCACCACGCGCGAGAGCCTCAACCCCTTCCTCGCGCGATTGAGGACAGACTGGTTCCCGGACTCGACCCCGAACCCCACATTGATGAGTCCGACGCGCTTGAGGGCCGCGAGCATCTCTCGATCCACCTGATCGGCGCGCAGTCCGTTCATGAAAAAGAGATTGATGCCAAGGTCACGTTCTGCCAGCTCCCCACAGAACTCCAGGGTCCATCCCCGATCGCTGGTGAAACAATCGTCTGCCAGATGTACCTCCCTGATGCCATACCGCCTCACACAGTCTTCTATTTCGGCCATCACATTTGAGACCGAGCGCCTCCTCACGTCAGGCCCGAACAGGGCGGGGGTGGAACAGAACGTGCACCGGTTAGCACATCCACGCGAAGCTATGATAGTTACGAACGGGCGGGCAATCGCATCGGGGGGCGAGTAGGCATGGGGGTGGCACAGGAGGTGACGGGCGGGAAACGGGATGCTGTCCACATCCGGTTCAGGCGCGCGCCTGTCAGTCGCCACGACCGCGCCCGCGTCCCGGTAGTAGATTCCGTCGACCTGATCGAGCGACTCGCCGCCCTCCGCAATATGTGCCGCCAGCTCGGTCATCGTCCTCTCGCCCTCGCCGACGACCGCGATGTCGAACACCTCGGAGCGCAGCACCTCGGTCGGGACCAGACTTGCATGGGGCCCGCCGACAACAACGGTGCAACCGACGGCCTCCTTGGCGAGCCGGCCAGCTCGCAGGGCGGCGCCAAGCGTAGGAGTGGTAGTCGTGATGCCGACAAGATCCGGTTTGGACTCCCTAAGGACCGCGGTCATGTCGATCCCCCGCGAGCGCTCTATGTCGTGGTCGAAGAAGGCCACACGATGGCCGGCCTGCTCCAGCGCCGCCCCGAGGTACAGCAGGCCGAGTGGCGGATAGGGCGGGAGTATGCCGGGCCCATAGACCGTCCGCTGAGAGGGATTGACTAGAAGGATTCGCACGAGATCCGTTCCCGCTATGATGCAGGCTCGGTGACCTCGGCCTGGACAGCGACCATACCCGCCCTGCCGGGCACCCTCCCCAGGCCGATACCACACGAGGGTAGTTGCTCGCCCGAGCCGAGCACGTCCCGGGCCAGGTCCTCGAGTCTCGAGATCGAGTACCCCCGGTCGCGAGCCATGCTGATGAATTCTCTCAGGATGGGAAGCGCGCTACCCCCTGCTATCTCTGCGTGCACCGCGAGCACGTTAGCACTGCCGGGAACGAGTGCTCCGAGGAGTGCCCGCTCCGGTCCTCTCCGCTCCGGCCCCTCCCAGGCAAAGATCTCGTCGAGCGTCGGCATCGTCACCGGGATCTGGAGTGTCTCGAGCCTCCTCCCCAGAACGACAGGCCAGAAGGGCCTGCGGCCACGGACATCGCTCGCGTAGTGAAGGCCGAGCGTCTCCTGTGCGAGAAGCGCACGCTCATTGGTGCGCCAACCGGGCGCGGCACTCGCCCGAGGCAACTGGCCAAAGATGCCCTGATAGGCTCTGCTCGCCATCTCCAATTCGAGTGCGACCTCATATGGGGTGAGATCGCCGAGCCGATCCTGCCACCGCACGTGATCGTATCCATGCAAACCGACCTCGTGCCCTTCTGCCGCAACAGAACGCAAGATATCCGGTCTCGCGCTGCCGATGGGGACAGATGGGATGAGGGTGCCGGAGAGGATCGTCCGGAGACCGTAGCGGCCGGGGGCGCCGAGCCGCCACATCCTCCTCAGGAACCCTGGCTGCTCGAACAGGCGGCGGACCGCCCGGCCTGACCGGTCCGGGCCGAAAGGGATGAAAAAGGTCGCAGCGATCTCCCTGGAGGCGAACAGATCGAGCAATCGCGGTACGCCGCGTTCCAGTCCGCGACGCGTGTCGACGTCGACTCTCAGCGCTAAGCCTTCGGACAGGATACCTCACCTCTCCACTGCGAAGACAGCGATCCACGCGAGATGTCTCGCCCACGGCAGCAGATCGAATACCACCTCGTCCAATCGCTTGAGAATCCCCACCGCTCGCCAATAGAGCCCTATGCGTGAGAGGACCGGACGCAACCCGAGGGCGAGGACCGATATCAGATAGAACTCCCGGTGCTCCACTGTACGGAATCGGGTGTTGAGCCGAATGATCTCCCCCAGGCTGAGATAACGGGGCCGGGCAGATCTGCCCTTTCCACGCGCGATACGATAGAGCACGACGAGCGGACTGACGCGCAGAGGTTCGATGAAGACCGCGCGCTGCCCGCTCTTGAGAACTCGCTCTACCTCGTGCCACACGCTCGGACGGAGAACGTGGAGCAGCACAGTCCTCCCGAAGATACGGTCGAAGCAGGCGCTCCTGCAGGCGAGTTCCTCGGCGAGCATGCAGACGGGCCGGATCGATGCTCCTGAGACATTCTTCTCCCTCAGGGAACGGAGCGGCGCTTCTGCCAGGTCGGCGGCCACTACCCGGGCACCGCGTTCCGCAAGGGCGATGGCGTCGTACCCCTGACCTGTGCCCAGCTCGAGCACCCTTGCGCCCCCGAGCGGAGCGAGCAGCTCATATGCGTACTCAGAGGCTTCGCACGCGAATCCCTCATAGTCATAGACCTCACCCCTGAACCAGGCAGGGGTCTGCCAGTACCGCCGGAAGAATCTATCTCGCGCTGCACGCACGCGCTGTCCCTTCTACTCCCCTGCTCAGGCCGCCATCGGCCCGGTGCCAGCCGGAGCGTGGACCGTCCCGAGCCCTGCGGCCGTCACAGGCCGGACTCGATCTGGGCGAGATGACGCTCCACAAGGCGGGCCGCAACTTCCACCACCTCCGCGCTGTCTGGAGACAACCTTTCCCCGGGCCTGAGCATCACACGTTGTTGAGCAAGAACCAGAGCCCTCCCTCCTCGTAGATGGCGCAGTACAACGGACCCCTCTCTCCCTGTCGGAGACTCCGCCTCATCTACATGCTGTTCATACGTGACAGGGTCGCTCGACATATGGATGGCGATGCACCCAAGCCGCGGCAACTGCGCGATCTCTTCGGGGATGGGCTGATCGCATGGAATGAAGAATATGAGCTCAGGAGTCACCTTCTTGAGGGCCGGCGCGAGCGCTGCCACGCCGCCGATCGAAGATCGGTACAGCGGTATGTGGTGCTCGAATGCAAACTCGTGTAGCGATGAGTACGCGCTACCCTCCTCCCTCTCCTTTTCCGGACATGCGACGACGGCCACGACATTTCCCCTGCCGCGTACTACTGCTTCGGTACAGGCACGCCCGAAATCGCCACAGCCGACAACCGCGATCCTGGGATGCCGTCCTTCATCCGCGCCCACGATCTGCCTCACCCGAAATGCGGGCGCAGGCCTGACTTCCCGGTATATGCGGCTCACGTACTCGCCCAACATGCCAACCGCCATGAGCAGTGTGCCGAAGAAGATGAAGAAGAAGGCGAAGACGGTGAAGACACCCTCAACCTCGGGACCGATGACGATCCGCCTCCCGAAGATGTACAGCCCGAGGAGGAAACCGACAGAGGCCAGCACTCCTCCTGCAAGGGCGATCGCCTGGACCGGAATGAGTGTCAGTCCTATGGCAAGGTCGAAATAGAGCCGGAGCAGATCGAGAACGCCGTACTTTGATCTCCCCGCGGCCCGCCGGGCGTGACCTACGTCTATCTCGGCCATGCGTACGCCCAGTGCCCCGACGAATGTGGGGATGAATAGAGACTTCTCCCCATACTGGCAGATCGCATCGACCACCGGACGTCGGTAAGCGCGGAACATCGATCCCCAGTCCCGAAACGGCTGTCCTGTGGCGCGCGATACGAGCCTATTGGTGAGCCAGGAGACCACGCGGCGAAACAGCGGATCGATTCGGTCCACTCTGCGCCCGGAGACCACATCATACCCTTCTCCCAGGGCATCGAGTAGACGGGGGAGATCCTCCGGAGGGTTCTGGAGATCACCGTCGAGGGTCACGACACAATCGCCCCGTACCTCCCCGAATCCCGCGAGGAGCGCCGCATGCTGGCCGAAATTACGCGTGAGGATGAGGGCGCGGACACGCCCATCTTCCCCGGCTAGAGACGTCAGCTCGCCCTCTGTGCCGTCGGTACTCCCATCGTCCACGAAGATGAGCTCCCAGTCGAGATCGAGCGCGGACAGGACAGAGACAAGACGCCCGTACAGCTGACCGATATTCTCCCTCTCATTGAACAGAGGAATGACGACCGAGACGTCCACCGCTTCCTCCTTCACCCCAGATAGCTCTTGGGCTGACACAGAAAGACCTATAGTATCTCCTAACATACAGGGACGGCGAGCGCAAGCCCTTTGTGCCGGGAGCCCCTGGAGCCGTCCGCAGGAGGCGCCGACGGGTCCGTCGCTCTGCCCGCCATTTGGGCCCCCGGGGCCCGTTCACGCGAGAGAAGCTATGCACCCTGGGCGGCAAGAAAAAATAATCGCCTCCAGTTTTTGGGTTGACAGGAGGTTGGCAATCTGCTAGAGTGGGTTCTCGTAATATCCCTTACGCTATCTGATTGGCTTACTGGAACATGTAGAAGTGGTTCAGGACACGAGTTCAAGCCGTCCGATCGCCCGGCCGCCCGAGGTCCGGGCATCTGACGACACACGTTCCTTCAAGGAGGGTCTACGAATGCGCATCACAAGAGCCGTCTTCGCGTTGAGCATTGCGTTCCTAATCGCGTTCTTAGGATGTGCAGAGGTGGACGAGCCGGGAAGCCCACGGGCCAACGTCCCGCCGGAGACGAATTTCGTCAATGTACCTCCTGACAGCGCCGTCATTCCCTACCTGCAGACTCTGTACTGGTACGGGAATGATGAGGATGGATCGGTCGTCGGCTTCGAGTATGCGACTCCTGACACCACGTCGTGGATCTTTGTCGAGACCGATACGACTGCCCTCCTCATCGTTGCCGCCGACTCCGCAGAGGCAGTGGCGATGATCGATACGACCCTTGTCCGCGAGATATGGGTCCGTGCGGTCGACGATGATGATGCTGTCGACCCGACGCCGGATCATCGCATCTTCACTGTGTACACGCTCGCGCCGGAAACCTACATCTCGAGCGGGCTGGAGGACAATACCTACTTCTCCCTTCCCGTCGCGACTCCTGACTGGCCCGGCATTCGCTTCACATTCGGAGGTCTCGACGAGGACGGATACATCGTGATGTATGAGGCGAGGCAATCGCCTCCTTCGCTTCCCTGGAGCGAAACGACCGAGACCTATGCACTGTACCAGGGGCTCACGGACGGCGATCATGTCTTCGAGGTGCGGGCCATCGACAACTGCAGTGTGACCGACCCCACTCCGGCAGAAGTCAACTTCAAGGTCGTGCAGCCGACCCTCGATTCGAGCGCGGTGCTCATCGTCGATGCCACCCGCACTCTCTTCACCATGCCGATATTTGATACGTTAATAAACAAGAACAGCACGTACTGGAACTCGATCGGCACACACCTCGTAGGCGAGAGCGACCTGGTCGAGACGGTGGACCACTGGGATCTCGAGACGCAGTGGAATCTCGATCACTCGGACATCGAGGCCTACGGAACCGTCATCTGGCACAACGAGCACATAAATCTCCCCGCTGAGAGCGACCTCGATAACCACAAGGTGCTCCTCGCCGAGTATCTGAGCGTGGGTGGAAACTTGATCCTCGTGGGGCCGGAACTCCTCCTTGAACTCGATCAAACCCCGGGAGGAACCACCCCGGGCACGTTCACCCATGACTACCTCGGATTGTCCCGGTTCACCAAAGAGAACAATTCAGATTTCGGAGGGGCATTCGGACAGACCGTCGCCGGCATCACGTTCCCGGACCTCTCCCTCTCGGTCACCAAATGGCCCTTCGGCCAGTTCCCACGGGTGGATCTGGTCGTGCCGCTCGCCGCAGGCGGGCATACGATCTTCGGGTTTGACGACGTGAGTCCTGCAGCGCCGGACGAGAATCTGCCCTGCGGGACCTGGTACCAGGCCGAGACGTACAACAGCGTGCTGCTCACATTCCCGCTCTCCCTGTGCGAGGAGGAAGATCTTGCGGGCCGGGCACTCGCCGATCTGATCGACAACTTCTAGACTTCGAGTCAAAGCCTGGGGTCAGAACGAGACTACCATGAAACAGCCCGGCCCCCTTCGGGGGCCGGGCCGCTTTTCTCCGCTCCGCGGCGGTGTCTATGCTCCTAAGCCTAGTTGAGGACCGCCATCTTCTTGTTCTTAGAGGTCCCGGGTCCCTCGAGGCGGTAGAAGTAGATCCCGCTCGCCACATAGGCACCGCTCTCGTCCCGGCGGTCCCAGATGACGCGGTGTCTTCCCGCATCCTGGAAGCGGTCGACGAGCGTCCGCACGCGCTGGCCCAGCACGTTATGGATCTCGAGCCGCACATGCCCACTCTGCGGCAGTCCATACGCGATCTCGGTGCTCTTCCAGAACGGATTCGGCCTGTTCTGGCCGAGGAAGAGACCGTCTCTCCTCACCGAGACGGGCTCCTCCACCGAAATCCCTGTGGGAAGGGTGCAGAGGCTGGCGTGGACGTACTTGAAGTCAATCATGTGGTAATCGTTGGCGCTGTTGTCCGCCAGCCATTCACACCAGAAGAACCCCGGGCCAGCCGTCTCGCCGGAGGAGGGGACCCTGGGCGTCACCCCCGGGTACAGAGCGACCGAGTCGGCACCGACCAGCGAGTCAGGCCCGAGCTCCCAGATCGGGAGATCAGAGAGCTTGACTCTGTCGCTCCACCCCAGCCACTCCTGCGCCACGGGATCGTACGGATTGTAGCTCATGTAAGCATCGACCGGCATCGACCAGATCACACCCGTCGCCGTCAGGCTATCGACCTGGAGTGCCTGGGAGAAGGAGATGTACAGATTGTCAAAGGCGTCGATTCCGATCGACGGAACACCGCAGACAGAGTCGGTCTGCGGCTTGATGGTGTCCGGTGCAACGAAGATCTGGACCGGGTCAGACCAGTCGCCGCCGACGTTATTGACATAGTGCATCGTTCCATACGGGCCCATGTTGGCAATGACCGTCAGCGTACGTGGATTGGTCGCGGGATCGTCCTGTCCGTTCATCTCGAAGACGACGTGGGCATTGTGCTGTGAGTCGATGACGATCTGCGGCATCGCCACCTGCCACCCGAGCGAGTCGTTCAGGGCCATATCCCCGACTACCGGTATCTCCGGGCCCATCCACGTGTCCTGCGCTGCCACATAGTGCCAGATGCAGAGGTCGTTGAACAGGTCCTCATTGCCGAAGGCACCAGTGACGCCCCAGACGTCTCCATTCGACGGGTCAGCGAACATGTTCCAGGTCGACCATCCTCCATCGAACGGATCGACGATCACCTCGCGATTGCCCGGATCCCACGTCTCGCCGCCATCGGTGGACTTGTATGCCAGGATCGCCTCGTGAGCGGGCGAAGTGATGACCCGTTCCCATTCGACCCAGACATTCCCATTGCTATCGACAGTACCCGCGGGGAAGTAGTCGGTGGAATCGTCTTCCACTGAGAGCTGCACCGACGCTCCCCACGTTCCGGCGACGGGATCGCGCCGGGCGTACCGGATGTCGAACGGACCTCCAGAGCCGGGGCCGAACGCGCCGGCGACGTGGATCACCCCGTTGTCATCGTACATCAACCCGTTCCCACGCCTGGCCACAAGCTCATCGGCGATGACCTCGACAGGTGTCGTCCAGAAGAGAAAGAGATCGTTCCAGTGGCTCTCGAGAAGATCTGCATCCGAGAAGCTGCCCTCACGCCACAGGCAGAAGGGAACGTCCTCGACCATGTCGTGGGCGATGTGGGTGAAGCCCGGGTAGGAGAGGGGCGAATCGCCCGTGCCATCCTGCTTCAGATAGTCGGCATCGTTCCGAACGGTGGACAACTGCCAGAACGGAGGGGGAGTCGCTGTCGGCACGCCGGCCCTGGCCATCGGCCTCGAGATCGCCTCTCTGGAGACCGCGCCATCGTGCGCCGCCCACGAGGGCAGGGCAACGGACAGCACGAGAACCACAACACCACATGCAAACACTACATTTTTCATGCTCACCCTACCTCCAATAGAAGGAAACAAGCCATGCTGCTCGATATCCCCGGGAGGGGTACATCACCTCCTTTCCGCCACGGGGCTGCCCGACTCCGTGACCTCTCTAGGAGTTCCTCCGGGGTGAGTATCCCGACCCCGGAGGAACTCCAGACGTGATCGCGATAGGTTTTTCTATCTGCGCCCCGGACGGCGCCTCGCTCCTGTCGGTCCTCAGTTGAGGAGCACCATCTTCCTGACCATGCTCCCGGCGCGCTCCGCCTCGAGACGGTAGAAGTACACACCGCTCGCAACGTCGCGGCCGCGAACATCCCGGCCATCCCATCTCGCTTCGTGCGATCCTGCCTCTACCGTACCGTTGACGAGCTCTCGCACGAGTCGTCCGGCCGCATCGTAGATCCTGAGCGTTGCCTGCCCGGGCTCAGGAACTTGGTACCGGATCGTCGTCACGTTGTGGCGAGCACCTCTCAGGACCGGGTTGGGATAGCTCTGAGAGAGGCAGATGGGCTGCCCTGTCGGCAACCTGTTCTCCGAATCGCCATCTCCCACACCAACCACCTCGGCCCGGTGATACCAGATCTCGCCGTACTCGAGCCGCGCGTCAACGATCTGAGTCCAGGCACACTGCGGATATCCCTCCTCGACCATATGAGGGATGGACGCATAGATGGCCGACTTCCCGATCCGCGCCGAATCCTCCGGTATGCTGCTCAACGTGTAGTTGTCCTCGGGAGCATTCCAGGCGCCTCCATAAGGCCTGTAGGCGACCTCGGCGTTCCAGCTGAAGATCGTATCGTTGTAGATGACGGTGGGCGCGGTAGTCACCAGCCAGAGGCCATCATTCTCGTCGATACCCATGGTGGGGTATCCACACATCGTGCCCATGCTGTCGATGCTGTCACCATAGGCCGTCCAGACCAACGGGAAGACCTCTTCGGGAGTGCTCCACATCCCGCCTTCGTTGTTGGTGTAGTAGAGCGCACCGGCAGGTCCGGTGATCGTGTACCCCTGGAGCGTGCCGTCTCCGGCCTGTACGTTCGGATTGCCCTGGAAGACCAGGTGGACGGTACCCTGGGAGTCGACGACGAGCGTGGGAAGCGAGGCCTGGTTGCCAAAGATCGTGGGATCTTCATCGATATCCTGGACCACGACTTCGGGCTCACTGCCCCACGTATCACCGTCTGCATAGTAGTGCCAGAGTACGACGTCATTGAACCCATCGTCGTCGGGAAGCGACAGCATGCCGAGCGGCCAGTAAATCCCACAGGCGATGTACGCGTCCCCGTTCGTCGGATCAGTGGCGATCGTAGTGAGGTTCCAGGCGCCGCTGTACGGGGAGTGGACATCCACGATGTTACCCTGGTCCCAGGTAACCCCGTTATCGGTTGAATAGGTCGCCTGCAGAACGTGGTCGTTGGCTGACGCCGCATTCCAGTTGTGCTCCCAGGCCAGCCAGATGTTGTCATTCAGATCGGCCGCCATCGCGACGAAGTAGTCCTGAATGCCGTCATCGGTGCTGATCAACGTCGGCGCGGTCCACGGATTCTCGTAGCGGTTGTACCATATTTCTCTCGTCACGGTGCCGCCATTCGATGCTGCGCAAGTACCGTGCACTGTGGTCGTGTGATCACCTAAGACGCCCGAGCGCCGACCGCGGAGGGTGTCTACGAAGGAGACAGGAGTGGTCCAGAACTGGAACAGGTCGTTCCAGTGAGACTCATAGCTCGCGAAAATGGTGGGGTGCGCGTCATTGTTCATCCAGCCGACGAACGGAATGTCCATGACTGGATGGACGCAGACGTGCCGGTTATTGGGGTAGGAGAACGGAGAGTCAAACGCTGGATCAGTGGGGAAATTGCTCGTGGCGACCCAGTGGGCAGTACCGGGATCAGGTGGCGTCGCCACTCCGGCCTGCCCCTCCTCCACTGCCGGCCTGAGCATCGAACCTTCCTCGACATCTCTCAGGCTGAAGTCACTCCGTTCGGGGACCACGACAAAGGCGGCGGCAGAGCTGACGAGCAAGCAGCCGACCAGGATCGCGATCGGGATCTGACGTTGAAGCAACATGCTCTCGCTCCTCCTTCCTCGCATGGCTGGTAGATCTGCCATCTACCATCCCTCGTCTCTCCCCCCCTCGCTGACAGCCGACCTCGCTGCTCTCCTGACCCACGTGGCAGCGTTCAGGCAACGACGGGAGGGCTCTTTGACAAGCACAACGCTGCTTCCCTTCACGTCCATGCCTTCCGACGGCTATCACTTTCCTCCTTTCTTCTCTTGCCGCCGGCGCCCAACTGCCCACCGGAGCCGCACGGCCTAAAGGCTGATGCCCAGTGTCGCGCGGTGGATATCACTGAGATATCCGAAATCGGTGTACGAGTAGTCGACCTTGACTCCCATCACACCTAACGGAACCTGAACGCCGACCCCGGCCGACCATGTCTCCGCATCATAGTTGATCTTGTAGCCTCCCCGGAACGACAACATCTGGTACACAGTGTACTCCCCTCCTACTGCGGCCCGCTCCTCGTTATCGTTCGGATGGCTTCCTTCGAACCCAAGAATGAGATGGTGTAGTTCGTCGCTGATCGGCTCTACCGACACGCCCACCGTGAAGTTGAGCGGCTGCGGAAAGCTCTCCTCCACGAATTTCATGTCCGGTCCGAAATTCGAGATATTCATCCCGACCTTGACCGTATTCCAGTGGGTATCATACAACGTGCCGATGTCTGCTCCGATCCCCTGGGCGGACTCATCCTCGAGATCCTCCTGGATGAACCGTACCGACAGCCCTGCAGAGAAACGGTCTGTCAACATACGAGCGTAGCTCAGCTGGACTGCCACATCGCCCGCTGTGAAGTGGCGCCCCGTACCGGTCACATCGGAGTCGACCGGCGTCGTCACCACCATATCATCCATCGTCAGGGAGGTGACAGCGATCCCCACCGTGCCGATCACGGGCGAGATGGGAGCTATGGCTCCGGCATACTGTAGCGTGATATCCGCCGGATAGTCCGTGTAGCCGAAGATGGCCTCTCGTCCCTCCAACCACGCCAGTCCGGCAGAATTGTACCGCAGCGCCGATGCATCATCCGCCACCGCGACGAATGCCTCTCCCATCCCGGCGACCCGGGCGGTCGTGCCGACTTCGAGAAACTGCATGCCGGCAGTCCCCACCTTCGATTGGGCCAGCACGGCGCACGGTGAAAGCGCGAGAACGATCAGCAACGCCGATGCTGCGGCGAGAGACTGCGCGCCAACCAGTCTGTTCATCGTCCGTTCCTCCTTTGCGTTCACTCTCCCTAGCTGATGAAAATCAGAGCGTACCCGTTCGACCCTATGGCGAGTACTTCTTGATCGCGTTGTTGCCCGTATCGGAGACGTAGACGAATCCCTCGTCGTCGGCGGCCAGGCCCAGCGGTGCATTGAAGCTCTCGAGCGCCCCGCCGGCACTCCCCCACTCGAGCTGGAACGTGCCGTCTGAGGAGAACATCACGACCCGGGTGAGGAGGGGATCACCCGAACCTCCCAGGTCAGTAACGAAGACGGCGTCGTCGAATGCGCCGTACGCGAGAGCGAACGGAACGTACAGCTCTCCGTCCCCGGCTTCGCCATACTGCCCGATCGTATCACTCACCACTACGTAGGCTGGGGCCTCGTACCGCAAGATCCAGGAGACCGTGGTAGTGTCATAGACGATACTGTCGGGCGCGATGGTATCGGCAAAGGGAATGCGGTCATAGTCGACCACCAAGAAATCGTCTCCCGGATCGAAAGTGATCCCGCGAGGCGAGGAGAGGCCTGTCACGAGAGATGGCAGCGAGCTCAGGTTATCCCCGTCGTATCCTCGGATGGTTCCGCTGTTCCCTCTCGAGAGATAAACGTTGCCGCCCGCATCGGTCGCGAGTCCGATCGAGAAGGAATCCGGGACACTGGCATACCTATCGAAGACGATGTCCTGCCCCACTGCATCGAACCTGTACAGACGCCGGTGATCGACGAGGAAGACATTGCCAGCATCATCGGCGGCAATGTCGATCGGACCGTCGATATCGACCGTGTCCGGGCCGGAGACAACGAATGTCCACAACGTATCGTACGTACCATCGAGTCGACTGAAACGCTGCATGCGATCGTTGCCCCAGTCGGCGACGTAGCAGTAGTCTCCTACGATCTCAACGCCTCGCGGCATGTCGAGCATGCCTGGATGGTGCGTGGAATCGCCTGCTGCTTCGACCATCCCCCAATAGGCCACCAGCTCGTAAGCAGTCACCCGGACCCCGACGCTTTGTGATGTCTGGTTCGTCTCATCGTCAACCACAACCGTCATCGTCACATCCTGTGGGGTGTCAGGCGCATTCCAGGTTGCATAGTTCGCGTGAACAGAGAGATCGGGGTGGGTTGTCGAGTCACCGTTGGAATTGACGAACGAGCCTGCCGTGCTGCTCCAGCTGAATGTGAAGTCCTTATTGTGTTCCGGGTCAGCTGCGATGCACTTCAGCGTGACCCTTCCACGGATACCGATCGTCGGGGGATCCGCCGTGAGACTGTTGATAATGGGAGCGTCAGGGTCTTCCGGTTCGACGAGTTCCTTCTCGCATCCGTTAATCAGCAGACCCACGATGGCGATGAATGGAATGAGTAGCATCAACCAGCCGATGCGACAGCAGAACGGGCGCATGGTCCCTCCTCCCTCAGGTGTCATCTGATCGTTCATCTCCTCCTACTTGATCACCACAAACTTGCCTACCTGTACATCTCCATTATCATACTCGACCGAAAACAGATACACTCCCGATACGATCGCCTGTACATCACGTGATATCAGATTCCACGGCTCGCTCGACGCCGTCGCCATCGCCTCACCGCT
>LJUI01000047.1 GCA_001303705.1 candidate division TA06 bacterium SM23_40 | reverse complement strand
ACCCGATCTGGCTGGCCGCCGCCGCAGCGCATCCACCGCACACCCGATGTAGCTGGCCGGCTCCGCAATACATCTCTCACACTCTCGATGTAGCTGGCCGGCGCCGTGATACATCTCCCGCACGCTCGATGTAGCTGGCCGGCGCCGTGACACATCTTCTCCATCGTGTATGTCAACCGACAGGCCCGCGGTACATAACGAAGGGGGAACCTAACACGCTGGCTACAGACCCAGGAACCCGACGAATTCGCGCGGCCCCGCGTCTATTCCTCTCTATTTCCAGGCCAGGAAGGTTCCCCCTCACATCGCGTTTCTCTTCTGTTGCTCCGCTATGAGCGAACTTCGACCTCGGATGCCGCCGTGCGACCGCTTTCCAGCGCGCTCTTCACGCGCTCAAATCGACACGCGATATCCTCCTGAATAGGGGCGGCTTCGCTCTTCACGAGGTCGATGAAGACATCAGCGATCTCGGGATCGAACAATGTTCCTCTGTTGTGAAGAATTACCTTGATCGTCTCCTCTACTGCCCAGGCTGCTCGATAGGGCCGATCCGACGTCATGGCGTCGAAGAAGTCGGCCACGAAGATGAGTCTTGCACCCCAGGGGATGTCGTTCCCGCTCAATCCGTCGGGATATCCCGACCCGTCAAAGTGCTCGTGGTGGTGCAGGATGAGCGGCTTGACCGTCCACGGGAACTCGACAGACTCCAGCATGCGGAGGCCGAGCCTGGGATGCTGCTTGATCAGCTCGTACTCGTCATCGGTCAGTCTTGTCGGTTTAATCAAGATCGTTTCGTCGATGTAGACTTTCCCCACATCGTGGAGATATGCCGCGCTCAAGATGCCCTTCGCCTCTTCTTCGGAAACCTCGAATCTACTGGCGAGTTCAAGTGAGTAGTTTGCCACGCGCCGGGAATGACCGTGGGTGTACGGATCCTTCGCTTCAACCGCCGCACCCATCGATTCCAGAATGCGAAGGTACAGCTTCTCGACCTCTGTCAGCTCTCGGTTCAGCTGGAGTATGCTCCTCCTCGCACGAAGCTCCTTGAAGATGTCGAGCGACTTGGTCAACAGCTTCAAGGTCTTCTTCCCTTCGCCCATGCGTTCGTACACCAGTCCGAGCTCGTGGCACGCCTCTGCCACACCGAGCGGATTGAGAATCTTTTCACCTAAAGCGATACTCTGCAGAAGCAAGTGCTCCGCGCTCTCCCACTCTTCCCGCTCGCGGTGGAGCATACCGTAGAGCTTGTACACTTCAGCGATGCCGAGCTTGTCGCCGAGCCTGTCGAGCATCGCCAGTGCGCGATCGCAGTACTCCTTGGCTTTGTCGTAATTGCCCTCTCTGGCAAACAGGTGTGCCCGGTTGATAAAAGTGCCGGACATCAGCCGCTGATCTCCAAGCTCCTTTGAGAGATCGAGGCTTCTCTCGTAGTACTCGGCTGCCTTCTCCAGATTTCCCTGATCGGCAAAGGTCATCCCGAGGTTGTGGTAGGTCTCCGCCAACCCCTTCAGGTCGCCGGCCTTCTCGAACCCCGGCACACTTTCCTGATAGTGAATGACCGCCCGATCCCAGTCGCCCATCGCATTCGCCAGAGCACCCAGGTTGTTGTTTATCTTCGCGATGAGCAAGAAGTTCGAGAGCTCCTCTGCTACCTCCAGCGCCTCGTGATACCGCTCCTTCGCCTCGTCCCACTTGCCGTTTTCGAAGTAGATGATGCCCAGCGAGTTGTGAATTTGAGCCACACCTTCGAGATCGCCGAGCGCGCGGTACATCTCAAGGCTCTTCTCGTAGGCGCCGAGTGCCTCCTTCCATTGATTCTTACGACGATAGAGGCGTCCGATCTGCTTGGAGGCCTCTGCCTTTGCCTCGGTATCCTCTAGTCTTTCGCAGATCTCCAGCGCCTCCCGGTAACAATCTATGGACCGATCCCAGTCATACATTGACGCCAGAACCTTCCCGGCCTCCATCAACACCACCAGACGATCTCGCTCCGTCAATTTGAGTGGCTGAGTGGCGGACTCACCCTGTTCAGGCGAATCCTTGACAAGGCCGAGCTTGATCACGTCCTCGCCCGGAATAGCGCCATCGGCCACCCAACGCCTGAGACGGTCGAAGGCGTCGCCATCGACCATTATCTCTTCAGCTTCGGGCTCATCAATGTCGGGCCGGTCTACACCCGGTGCAGACCGAATCTTCTGCAAGAGCACTAGAAGCTGTTCCAGAGAGAGAGACTCTCTGGCTTTCATCTTTGGCTCCTCTCAGCGTGTACGAAGAGGGAAACCACTCTTCGTCAAGGCTGACTGTTCGGTCGGAGCCCCCGACACACCTCCAATCAGGGGCTCCGACAGTTGACACTTAATCGGAGAGCGCGTATACCGAGAAGTGACGGATCTCCGCAACCACCTCCCTCTCTGACTGGTCAAACCACGTATCGAGCCTCTCCCACTCATTCAAGTCATCGTCGAACCACCATATGCTAACGTCATCCGGGCTTAGCGAGCCCAACTGAACGTAGTCGAGATCGAAGCGCAGCTCCACCTTCTTCGCGAAGCGGAGGCCTTCCGGGCCGAAGGTAGCCTTCGCGTAGAAAGGATCTCTGAAGATCCAGATGTACGCTTCGTCTCCGAGCGCGTTTTCCGGGATCACCAATCTGATGAGGCCGTTATCGAGCTCGCCGCCGTCGTCTTTGAACCTGTCCCAGATCAGTATCGGAATCCACGGGCCTCTGGCAGGGCCCTCGCCCCCGGGATTTACGATAGGGAGGAAATTCAGTTCCGTCCTCGTATCCGGTTCCAGTGCTGCCGGCCCCGACGGAGCAATCGGGGAGTCGTCCCGGCTACACCCAACGAGGACAAGTATGAGTATCAACAGTCCTCCCACAAGCCAACCCCGTGTCGTGTTGAGCGAACGCATCATGTACCTCCTCGGAGCCCGAGCTCCTGTGCGACCCCATCTCGGGATATCGTTTCGTCCCGTACTGGATCGGGTCAGGCCCGCCGGCCTCTCCGGCGTGCCCTGTTCCGACGTTCGCTCAACTAGTGAAGCAATACTTGTGCCAGACCGCTCTCCCATCCCGGCTGACTCCGCTAATTCACTGAACCCGAGAACGTTAGTCAGCGCCCCGTCCGGCCGCTCGCTTTCCCTGACCTTTGCACAATCGCCGGATCTGTCCCAGTTCAGCAGATCTATTTCGTTACAGTTGTTCATGGACAGGTCCCGTCTCCTGGCTCGGATCCATCCCTCTCCAGACCGTACCTCTTTATCTTTCTCAGCAGTCTGGGCCGGGATATGTCTAGCATTCTCGCCGCCTTGCTCTTATTCCAGCCGTTCATCTTGAGGATCTCGGCGATTACGGCCTTCTCCACCTCGGCAAAAGAGAAATCCTCGAGCGGCACCTCCAGAGTGATGCCCGATCCTTTCTGTCTTCGTCCCTGATCCTTCAGGGCCGTATCGACCCGCAGGCTGATCCGGATGTCCTCAGGGACGATGAGCCTCCCATTGCCGAGGAGGACAGCGCGCTCGATCGCATTCTTGAGCTCCCGCACGTTCCCCGGCCACTCGTACGCCATGAGCAGGCGCTCGGCTTCGGCCGAGATCCCCTCGATCTCCCGGCTGTATTCCTTGTTGAACCGTTTCACGAGGTGGTTGGCCAGGAGAATGATGTCGCCGCCACGCTCCCGGAGTGGCGGTAACTCGATGGAGACGACGTTCAGTCGATAGTACAGGTCTTCGCGGAAATACCCATCCCGCAGGGCCGCCTCCAGGTCGCGACTTGTGGCCGCCATTATCCTCACATCCACGCTGATGTCTTTGACCCCTCCAACACGGCGAAAGACCTTCTCCTCCACGACCTTCAGCAGCTTGAGCTGGAGCTTCATGCTCATGTGACCGATTTCATCGAAGAAGAGCGAACCGCCGTTGGCGAGCTCGAGAAGCCCCTTCTTCTGCCTCTTGGCATCGGTGAACGCTCCCTTCTCGTACCCGAACAGCTCAGCCTCCAGAAGATCGTCGGGGATCGCGGTGGAGTTGATCTCCACGAATGGCTGCTTCCCACGGGCGCTTCCATAATGCATTGCCCGGGCGAGGAGCTCCTTGCCCGTCCCCGTCTCTCCTCTGATCAACACGGTCACCGAGTCACTCGCGATGATCTTTTCCGCCCACGTGTACACCTCCTGCATCACCGGGCTCTCCCCGATGATATTCTCCAGGCCGTATCGCCGCTGCTTCCAGGCAGCGTCGCCCGCCCGGTTCTGTCGAGCCATCCACTCGTCGTACGCCCCCTCCAGCCGCTCACGCAGGCGATCGATCTGAGAATCGAGACAGATGTACTCATTTCCTCCCAGCCGCGTCGCCTCGACCGCCGTCTGGACGTCCGGATTCTGGGTGATGACAATCACTTCCTGCTCGTCCGAATGCTCCTTGATCCGGGAAAGGAGCTTCAGGGCTGACGAGCCGGCGAGATCGGTGGCCAACAACACCACCGCGGGATCGGAGCGCTCGAACTTACGGAGTGCCTGCTCGGCGGTCTCCGCCCAGGAGAATGACCAACCCTCTCGAAGAATGAGCGGCAGAAGGGTGTCCCGATATCCGGCCTCCGGAGAAGCCACGAGCACCAGGAATCCCTCCGCACCCTCCTTGCGCCCTGTCTCCTCCTGCGTCTCTGTCGGGCCCAAAGGCGATATCGTCGATGAACGCATAAGCCTCAGTATTTGTGGGGTGGTAGATGCGGTCCATTGCCCTGCGGAACCGGGCTCGTGCCGGTGTCCCAATTTAGCAAGAAGTGTGCCACGACGGTGTGTACCGGCCGATGTCGCTTGCTCCATACACTCGGATTTGTGGACGGCATAACACCCCGGAAAATGGCGGCTTAGTGCATCGATCGGTGGGCCCCTTCCTCCCGCCGTCGGGCCGCGGCGGTCGCACGCAGCACGGCCGTGCCCTCCCCACCCCCCGTGCTGTGTCTTTCTTCGCACCAGAGTGCAACCATCCGACCCCCAATCCCGCTAATCGCGAATCCAGTGGGTTGTTCCCCCGTTTGAGATTTCGCCCTTCCGATTGAGTGAATTGGCACACACCGACGGCAAATATGCGTTGACACCGCCTGTACGAGGCGGTATCGTCTTGACACCTCACTCGGAGCACACCCTTTCTGCCGTGTTGCCTGCCGCGTTCGCAGGATGGCCGCGATGTGCAAAGAGCACAAGCTCGCGCGAGGAGGAGAAAATGGCTCTCATAGCTCCCAAAGATAAAGAGACCATCCGGGACCGGTTTAAGGTCCTGGCCGGGCAGGTGAAGGTGGTCAACTTCACTCAGGAGCTGGAGTGTCAGTTCTGCGGCGAGACGAGGAGGCTGCTGGAGGAGATCGCGGAGACATCAGAGAAGATCTCGCTCGAGGTCTACGATTTCCAGATTGATCAACAGATAGTCGAGCGGTACGGCATCGACAAGATACCCGCGACCGTTATCGAGGGGACAAAGGACTACGGCCTCCGATTCTACGGGATACCTGCCGGGTATGAGACCGCATCGTTGATCGAGGACATCATCGATGTTTCACAAGGAGATTCAGGGTTGGCTCATGCCTCGCGCGAGAAGCTCGCCGGACTTACGAAACCGGTCCATATTCAGGTTTTGGTCACACCCACCTGACCCTATTGCACCCAGGCAGTTCGCCTGGCGCACCGGTCGGCGATAGAGTCTGACCTCGTCCGTGCCGATATGGTCGAGGCCATCGAGTTTCCCCATCTGGCCCACAAGTACGACGTCTCCGGGGTCCCCAAGACTGTCATCAACGAGACAGTCCAGTTCGTCGGGGCGGTGACTGAGGCAGAATTCATCACTCAGATACTGAACGCCGAATCGGCCACGCCCTAGCGCCATCTCGGGCGACAGAGCCCGCGGATCCACCACGTTCCTCAGTGTGACCGTGAGGAGGAAAATGCAATAATGTATCGTACTATCCTTACCGCCCTCTCTCATCTCGCCCTACGGAGATGGCTGCTCCTCCTGATCGCCGCTGCTCTCCTCGCCGCCACCTTGATGTTCGGCTGCCAGGTCCAGGAGACAGAACTCGTCGTCCTCGGCTACGTGTCGATCCGCGACCGCAATCATATTCTGATAATAGACCCTTATGAGGCTCGAGCGATCGGCAAGATCTATGCCGGCGATGGACCGGAGTCGATCAGGGTGCGGCCCGGCGGCGAGGAGATATGGGTAGCCAACCGCCGCGGATATCAAACTACAATCATCGAGACGGCGACTCACGCCATCAAGACCACCCCTCTGGTCAATCCGGTCTTCACCAGTGACGGGAGCCGCTACTACGTAATCTCCGATGCTGTCCATGAGTTCGACGCCGAGACCGGATTTCTCATCTCCACAGCATCGGTCGAGATCCCGAATCCGTGGCGGGCCGTTCTCACTCCTGACGATCGCTGGCTGTATATCTGTCAGAGACACATCCCCGGCACCTACTCCCCCGATGAGGCGCGCACCTATGACAAGATCACCGTCTACGATACCGAGGAGCGCGTGATTGCTGCCGAGATCGAGGTTGGCAACGACCCGTACGACATCGCCATCTCGCCGAACGGACGCTATGTGATAACAGCCAACGTTCTGTCCCGCGATATCACTATCATCGACACTGCGACGCTCAAGGCGGTCCGCACCATCCCGCTCGACAGGGCGCCCCGCTCGATCATGGTGCGCCCGGACGGGACCCAGCTCGTGGTGGCGACCGAGGCGGAGGCTGAGGGCGACGAACCAAGAGTAGGATTGGTGATCACTTTTCAGACGAATTTCGAGGATAGCCTCGAGATCTCACCCTATCGCAACCTGGCACTAGGTGAGTCTCCCGGCTTCGGTGCATTCACACCGGAGGGCGACCGGCTGGTGCTCATCGATAGAGCGACCAAGCGCATTTTCATCCTCGATCCCGGATCTCTCGCGGTCCTGGCGACCTTGTCTGCAGGCCCTGGCGTGGGCGAGATCGGATTCTCGCACCTCCCGGCCCGATCTCGCGACCGCATCAAGAGTGGTGGCGGGCCCGACCGCTCGCAGCTGTACCGAATCTTCGAGAGAATGAAGGGCGAGGGACAATCGGTCCGGGACATGGTCTTGACCCAGCGCGGAACTATGTATGCCGTCCAGGCGGAGGGAGGAGCAGCCACACTCGATATTCGTCTTCTCTTCAGGCCGCCGGGCGAAGAGCGTGTCGAGCTCGGAGAAAACTCGGTGCTCATCTACAACTATGGCGTGCCGCTCCCGGGGCAGGGACGGCTCTCCGACGTGCCGCAGAGTCTCGGCTACCTGCTTTATGCCGTCTACAACCTCTCACCCGAGCAGTTCCTGAAACATCTTGCAGGCGACCTGGACGACGCGCCGCCGGACAAGCTGGGAATCGCTGCCGACGTCATCCACACAGAAGTAGTCGACGGAATTGACGTGGTGGTGATCGGCGCGAGCCAGGGCGATTACACATCCAGCCAGCTCTGGGTCAGCGCGCACGACGGGCTGCCCCGACGGCTGCTAGAACGGATCCCATACGCGCCGATAATCAGGGAGTCCCGGTTCGAGGACTACCGGGCAGTTGCTGGCGGACGACGCATCCCGTTTGTCACCAGACGGCTCGTACAGCACCAGCTTGTTGGCGAGACGCAGGTCGTCGGGATCCAATTCGACGTCGGCCTGGCCGACTCGCTGTTCGCGGTCCCCTGAGATGGAATCGCATCCCGCCTGCACCAAGCGCCCTGGAACACCGGACAAGCGTCAAACGTATCTTCAGGTGGGTACTCAGCGTCCAGCTCCCACCTGCTCGACCTCGCGCATTTACCAGACTATTTTGCGCCGCTCAACGCAAGATCCGAGAGAGGAGGTATGTGCTGTGAAGCAAGCTCGAAGATTCGGAATCCTCATCCTGGCAGCCGCCCTTTTCGTGGGCGCTGCCCCGCCCGGTGCTGAACAGACTCATGGCCAGCACCTCACCGACCCTGCCCTCACGCAACCTCAGCGGATCCCGCTCATCTCGCCGCGGGTTCGTGAACTGATGGAGGGCCGACCCGAGGCGCGACTCAAGGTATGGGTCTACCTGACGGACAAAGGTATCTTCGATGAACGGGAATGTCAGACCCGCCTCGACGCCGCCCGTGCCGCATTTCCCGAGCGAACGCTCCACAGGCGCGCCAAGGTGCGCGCAGAGGACGATCTCGTCGACTTCCGAGACATCTCCGTCAAATCAGAATACATCGCAGCGATCGAGGCGACCGGGGCGAAACATCGCGCGACATCGCGCTGGCTCAACGCCGTGAGCATCGAGGCCACACCGGACCAGATCCGCGCGATCTCCCGGCTTCCCTTCGTCCGGGCAATCAATCCTCTCGTCTCCTATCGGAGAACCTTCCGCGAGGAAGTGCGCCCCGCCCCTCCCCGCGCCGTTACGCCGTTAGAGCAGCCGGGCCGCGCCTTCTCATGGGACTATGGACTGTCCGATTTCCAGCTTGAGCAGATCAATGTACTGCCCCTCCACATGCTGGGATACAGCGGTGCCGGGGTCATCGTATGCATGCTCGACACCGGGTTCAACCGCCACCATGAGGCACTCACGGGCATCGATCTCATCGCCGAGCACGACTTCATCAACGATGATGATATCACTGAGAACGAGCCCGGTGATCCGCCGGGCCAGGACTACCACGGGACAGCGACCCTCTCTGTTCTCGGGGGGTTCTCCGATGGCAACCTGATCGGACCTGCCTACGGTGCGAGCTTTATCCTCGCCAAGACCGAAGACACATCCGGCGAGTACCCGCAGGAGGAGGACTGGTGGGTCGAAGGGATCGAGTGGGCCGACAGCCTCGGCGCGGATGTCGTCTCCAGCTCACTCGGATATATCGACTGGTACACGTACCCTGACATGAACGGAGACAGCGCGGTGACGACCCAGGCCGCGGACTGGGCGGCGTACAACGGCATCGTCGTCTGCAACTGCATGGGAAACGAGGGCCCTGCCTCGGGGACAATGCTCGCCCCGGCCGACGCAGACAGCATTATTGCCGTCGGCGCTGTCGACCGATCGAACATCATCGCCACCTTCAGTTCGCGCGGCCCGACCTATGATGGTCGCACCAAGCCCGAGGTGTGCGCCCTCGGCGTCGACACATACCTTGTCGACCCGGCTACCACGACGGCGTACGGGTACGGGAGCGGCACGTCATTCTCCACGCCGCTCATCGGAGGCTCTGCCGGCCTCCTCCTCGAGATACACCCCGAGTGGACGCCGATGCAGGTGCGCGAGGCGCTCCTCAGCACCGCAAGCCAGTCGAGCTCTCCCGATAACGACTACGGCTGGGGCATCGCCGACGTCTTCGCCGCCTCCGGACTCTCGATACCGATCCTGACCCTGGAGCACTACTACCTCGATGATGACAGTTCGGGGACGAGCGCGGGCAACGGCGATGGTGTCGCCCAGCCGGGCGAGTCGATCGAGCTCCCGGTCTCGGTCAGAAACAGCGGCACAGCGGTCGGCCATGAGGTGCGCGGCGTCATCTCGACGGCCGATCCATACGTTACGATCACCGACAGCGTCGAGCTGTTCGGGGATATTCCGGAAGAAGGCATAGCTACCACATTCGACGACTTCGACTTCACGGTCTCTCTCGGCCACCCTGTCGGCCAGACGATAGACTTCACACTCGTCGTCGCTGACGAACGGGGAACCCAGTTCGTCTATACCCTCGAGGTACGGGTCCCGAGGACCTCGAACTGGGTGAAGAGCCCGCTCAACCCCGTCTTCTCCCCTGGCGACTCGACCGAATGGGACTCATTCGTAGTCGGCGGCACCATGCTCGAAGATGAGGGAGTCTTCAAGATGTGGTACGCAGGAGTGGGAGGAGATACGATGGCCTCCGTCTACCAAATCGGGCTCGCGACGTCCACCGATGGCGGGCTCACGTGGGAGCGGGAGCCCTCCAACCCTGTGCTCTCGCCGTCCGCCTCGGGATGGGATAATGTGCTCGTCTGGCGCCCCTTCGTCATCAGGGACGGCGATACGTTGAAGATGTGGTTCATCGGAAGCGACGGTCTCGCGACCGCGGGGGTCGGGTACGCCACTTCGACCGACGGCGGTATCACGTGGGAGAAGTACGGCGGCAACCCCGTCCTTCTCGGTCAGTACTACAGCTGGGACTGGTTCATCATATACGGGCTCTTTCTATCGAAGTCGGGGCCGGATGACTACCGCATGTGGTACTCGGCGTTCGGCTATCCCGACTTCCTGTACAGGATCGGGCTCGCTACCTCCCAGGACGGTGTGAATTGGACGCGACACGGCGCGCCGATCCTGAGTGAGAGCGGCGATCCGGGACGCTTCGACCAGTTGAGCGTCTGGGATCCGTTTGTCGTCTGGGAAGGCGACAGATACCGCATGTGGTACGGCGGCATCGTCGAAGAGGACGGAAGGTACCGTGTCGGATCGGCTACGTCGCCAGATGGCATCATCTGGACAAGACAGACCGGCCCCGGTGATTATGGGTGCGAACTCGACGTAGGCGGGCCGGGACGCTGGGATCAGACCATAATCATCTCCCCGCAGATCTTCGTCGAGGGTGAATCGTACAGGATGTTCTTCAGCGGGGATTCGGGAGTAGGGTTCGCCACGAGGCCCATCGTGAGCGTCGAGAGAGATGCCGGAGATGAAGAACTGGAACAGATCGTCGAGCTCGCGCTCGGCCAGAACCGCCCCAATCCTGTCCGAGACGAGACGGAGATCGAGTTCGCCCTGCCGAAGAGAGGACCTGTCCGCCTGGCCGTGTACAACATCCTGGGCCAGCGTGTTGCCTACCTTATGGATGAGGTGCGGCAGGCGGGCGTCCATCGGGTGCGCTGGGTGGGCACGGACGCGCATGGCTCCCGTGTCGCAAGCGGCATCTACTTCTGCCGCCTGGAGGCGGACGGCAGGGTACTGACGAGACGGATGATCGTCCTCAGATAGTATCATATGACCCTGTGAGGCAGCGCCTCGAGGCACCTCCGGCAGTTACAACATGACATCTCTGAGAAAGAATCCGCTCTAAAGGGGCCACCTTCAACATCGAGCTAACACACGACATATCTCTCATGGGGTCAAATGATACGAACATACGGAGCGGACGCGAGCGCCCGGGGACCACCCGTCCCCGGGCGCAGACACGCTCGGCCCGTCGCGTTTCTGTGCGTCCACCGCCTCCGGCCCCAGGGCCTGTACGCGGGGGCCCGACCGACCCGCAGGGAGGAATGCCGTCTCAGCCCGATATGGCGGCGGAGCCAGAATCTCCTTGACAGATTCGCACATCATACGTAGAATGGAGCTGTGGGAGATGGGATGGTGGCAAGGGACACCGACCGATCTTCATCCTCGGCGCCGCTCTCGGAGGCGCCGATTTTTGAATCTCCGCAGGGAGAAGCCATCTGTTTGCCCCCATTGAGGTATGTTAGGAAATCCGACACCCTTAGAGAAGATAGCCTTCCCCCGCTTCGTCATCCTCGGGCTTGCGACTGGCGTGATGCTCCTCTCGTCACCACCGGCATCGGGCGTCGACCTGGAGGGGAAGACCGCACTGGGCATCTCTGCCGGCTGGCTTGACCTGTCGTTCTCGACACGCTCGCAATATCTCGATCCCGACAATAATGGTTACCACCAGTTCGAGATGCGCCAGCACGACAGCGGGGTGCCCGGCGTGGCCATCAGCCTCCTGCGCGGCATCGGACCCTATTGGGGATTCCGCGCAGAGCATCTGTACTCCCCGCCATCGAGCCTCCGATACTCTGACTTCTCCTACAGAAGCCGTGCTGCGATCTTTCCCGAAGTGATGTACCGTCGCAGCATGCATCTCACTTCCCTCTCGGTCATACAGCATCTGACGATCCCATCGCAGACTCTATCCCTCTATGTCGGTGCCGGCGGCGGCGTGACGATCCTCTCGGGACAGATCGAGTCTGACGGTGCGGACATAGGTGAGACCTATGACCTCGAATCGCGAAAGACTGTGTGGCACAGTGGAGTCTGTCTCTTCCCCCTTGTCGGCATCGAATGGTTTGCAGGCGAACATCTCGCCTGGGTGTCCGAGTTCAGATACCTTCTGGGGGGAACGACACGGGAGACGATCGGCCCGTTCGGCACGTGGCGGGCAGATATCTCCGGCGCCACACTATCCACCACCTTCCGCTACTACCTCAGCAGGCCCGCCTCGGAACCGGACGCCATTCCCCTTCTCCCTCTGGAGTAGTCGAACCATTTCCGGGCGTCTTCGACGCCCCCAGCCATCGTCTGTCCGAGGGCGCGCACGCCGGGAAATATGCCGGTTAGGGCTTGACAAACCGTCAACCCCTTTGTCAAGATGTGCACAGTGAGAAGGTTACGACAGCCCATAGAAGGCTCCTGTTGGGGAGCAACCCTGGATCGTTCGATCGCACCCGAAAGAGGCACAGCACTTGCGATGAATATCGCGCGTTATCTACGGCCCGATCTCATCAAGATGGAACTGGAGACGGATCCGGAGGCGTTCGCCGACGGGGAGAGCGAGCGCCCGGACCGCCTGCTGTGGGAGGTAAAGCAGGCAGTTCTCGAAGAACTGGTCGAGCTCCTCGAGCGGTCGGGCAAGATAGGGAACCGATCCAAGCTCTTCACCGACCTGTTCAATCGCGAGAAAAAGGCGACAACAGGTCTCGAGAGCGGAGTTGCGATCCCCCACGTCCGGACGATCCAGGCCAAGGACTTCGTCATCGCGTTTGCCAGATCGACGGAGGGAATCGATTTCGATGCGCTCGACAAGCGGCCGAGCCACCTTTTCTTCGTCATGGTGAGTCCGCCGTATGACGACCGGACCTACCTTAAAGTATTGAAAGACCTCATGACATTAGTGCGGATGGAGGAGTTCCGGCGGAGCTTACTCGAAGCTCAGTCGGAACACGAGATCATCAAGACGTTCAAGGAGATGGAATAGTCAGATCAACAGGGGGACAGAGGCGCATGGCCACGAAGGAGTGCAGTGCAACTGAGGCATGTATCGATCTGGTAGACCGGTACAGCGCTCACAACTACCTTCCTCTGCCAGTCGTCATCGCGCGCGCCGAAGGCGTCTGGGTGTGGGATGTAGAAGACAAACAGTACCTCGATATGCTCAGCGCCTATTCGGCACTGAACCAGGGACACCGTCATCCGAAGATCATGGCCGCCCTCCACGACCAGGCGGCCCGCCTGACACTCACCTCCCGGGCGTTTCATAACGACCAGTTCGGCCCGCTGTGCAAGAACCTCTGTGATCTCGCACACATGGAGAGCACTCTCGTCATGAACACCGGCGCCGAGGCGGTCGAGACGGCGGTCAAAGCGGCGAGAAAGTGGGGGTATACGGTAAAAGGAGTCCCCAGAGATAGAGCTGAGATCATCGTCTGCGATAACAATTTCCACGGCCGGACGACAACGATCGTCGGATTCTCTTCCGAGGAACAGTATCGCTCAGGGTTCGGGCCGTTTGCACCGGGCTTCCGCCTCATCCCGTACAACAATATCGACGCCCTCGAGAAGGCAATCACCGCCGAGACCGTGGCCTTCCTCGTCGAGCCGATCCAGGGCGAGGCGGGCATCATCGTTCCCGATGATGGCTATCTGCGGGCGGCGGCCGATATCTGCGAGCGCCACAATGTGCTCCTCGCCCTCGACGAGATCCAGACCGGTCTCGGCCGTACGGGGAAAATGTTCTGCTGTGAGTACGATGGAATCTCCCCGGATATCCTCATTCTGGGAAAGGCTCTCGGCGGCGGCGTGATCCCCATCTCGGCCATCCTCGCCTCGCGGGAGGTGATGGATGTCTTCACTCCGGGAGATCACGGGAGCACGTTCGGCGGGAACCCACTCGCCTGCGCGGTGGCAATAGCTGCTCTCGACGTCATCATCGGCGAGAAGCTGCCGGAGAAGGCAGCTCAGTTGGGGGCGTACTTCGTGTCCGAGCTCGAGGGCATGGACTCACCCCACATCAAGGAGATTAGGGGACGAGGCCTTCTGATCGGAGCCTATGTGAAAGAGTCCTCGGGCACGGCGAGAACGTTCTGTGAGAAGCTCATGGAGGAGGGAATCCTGGCCAAAGAGACTCACGGCCAGGTCATCCGCTTCGCCCCGCCTCTCATCGCTACTAAGGAGGATATCGACTGGGCATTGGAGAGGATCGTCAAGCTGCTCACCTGAGGACCGCCTGACGTGAATCCTCTCGTCCAATGGCCCTCCATGCGGACATGTCGCAGAAGGGAAGGAGAGCGATGGATTACGGTTCTCTCATTCGACGTTCGCTTCGTACGATGTGGCAACATCCGTACCTGTGGCTCTTCGGGTTCCTCGCCGCAGGGGGAAGCGGGTTCGGTCCGATCGGCGAATGGCACGAGAAGTGGGGCGAGCCCTCTATGGGAGGCTGGGGGTTGCCGGAAGACTGGCTCCTTCCCCTCCTCCTCCTGCTCATCCCGTTGATCATCATAATCTTCGTCGGCCTGTTCATTCTGAAAGTCATCTCTGAGGGTGGCCTGATCAGGGCAGCACGAGAGATCGACGGCGGAAAGAGGCTCAGGTTCGGGCTTGTCTGGCAGTATGGACTTGTCCCCTTCTGGCGGCTCCTCGGCATTGAGCTTCTGGTCCTGGTTGCGATCTTCGCCGTGGTGTTGATGGTGATCGTGGCGGTGGCCGGCACGATAGGTTTCGGCGCCCTGGCCGGCGGCCCGGCCGGCGCGGGGTTCCTCCTCATGGGCGCGATCGCCGTCCTCTTGCTGCCGGCCCTGGCCTGCGCCATTGCCGCCCATATCATCGTCAGCTATGCACGGCGCGCCTGCGTCATAGATGGCGCCGGCGTCGTCGCTTCCCTAGCACGCGGATGGGAAACAGTACGCAACCACCTCTGGGAATCGATCGCGGTCTGGCTCGTAGCGTTCGGGAGTTCGTTCGTCTACTTTCTGCTCCTCGTGACCGCAGGGATAATCCTGCTCGTCCCGTTCGTCCTCCTGTTCCTCATACATCCGCTGTTTGGCCTCGTGCCCGGCGCAGTCGTCGCCTTCTGCTACCTCGCCGTGGCAACGGGGGTGCATAGCACCTATCAGCATACGCTCTGGACACTCACCTATACCGATCTCTGGGGAAAAGCAGCAAAGGAAGGCGACATCAGACGTCCTGAACTGCCCTCCGGCTGACGCCCGCACCTTCCCGGTCGACGCCGCTCGGTCGCAATGAACTGCTCCTGATCGCTGGGACGCAGACCTCCGTTGTCAGTACGTGACTCAGTGCTCCTCAGATCGAGGTGACTCCTGCGGGCCGATTTGCACGATCCGGGTGGCATCCCGCGTTACTTAGTTGCCTGCATTCTCTCACATCGTTCGAGCCGGTCGAGAAACATCTTCTCGCCCGGATATCGTATCAGCATCTGCCGGCAGACAGTCATGGCCTCGTCTATCCGGCCCGCCGCCACATACGCCTCCGCCAATGTGTCGTAGTAGTTCCGGTGCGGCTTCAACTCGACCGCACGAAGCGCATACCCGAGACCGGTCTCCGGGTCAAACTCCGGCGTACCCTCCGCCGCAGTGACCATGTTCCATGCTTCTTCGTTGAGCTTCTGAGCCAGAAGCCGCTGGATGCGCTCATTATCCGGGTACTTCTCCAAGAACTCTTCGTACTGCTGAATCTGCGACTCACTCGACGCGCCGCGGAGCGACTCGGTCAGCGCCAACGATTCCCGATACATATCGACGTTTGCCCGGATGTCGACCCTGCGCCTGTGCTGACGATACCATTCCCGCCAGCGTTCCTGATCATATCGCTCATCCTCTGGCAGATCGAAGTTGGCGTACCCGGCGATCCAATTGGGAACATTTCGATCGTAGTTGTAGAAGGCATCGATGGAAGGAAAGGAAAGCGACTCGATCAATAGCTCGATTCCTTCGATCTGGTAGAGCTCGGCCAGGCTCCTCGCCGCCGCACGCTGGAGATATACGTCACCAGACGCTGCGACCCGCCGCAAGAATCTGATACCCCGCTCATCCCGCAACCGGCCGATGCCCTCCGCCGCCGCAACGCGCACCGAAGAGCGGTCATCCCTCTGGAGGACCTTCGCCAGAATCGGATACGGATCGACATCATCATCCCTCACCCTGCTCAGATAGCGGACCGCAGTGCGGCGAACATCCTCTGAAGGATCGGCGAGCGCCAGATCGCTCGCCAGCGGCAGCGCCTCCCTCGACTCGAGCTCCATGAGCGAGCTGAGGGCGAATCTCCGCACGGAAGCGGCGCCGTCAGTTCTCGCCGCGGCGATCAGGCCCTCCTCAGCCGCGGCGATCTTCCACACCCCGAAATCATCCGCCATGACCGTCCGGACTTCCTCGTCCTCCGCTCCGAGGAGCGCGACCAGCGAGGGGATTACGGCCCCCGGGATTTCGCTCTGCGAAAGGAAATGGTGAAGGCACTCCATCACATCGCGATTGAATTGCCTATGAGAGGACCTCCTTATCGTCTCGGCGAGGACGGGAACGGCGGCAGGTCCAGCCCGCGTTATGCGCCCAATCGCCTGGAAGCGCGTGAATGTGTCCGCGCTCTGGAGCGCCCGTATATCCTCATAATAGGGAGATCTCCGCACTGCCTGCGGCAGCGGGAATGGGCGGTAGGGCTCCAGCGGGTTTTCGACCACACCGACAACATCGCCCCCATCCCACATCATGTCGAGGTGGATTCCGTGCCCGAAGCTGTGACGCTGCGAGTTGTTGGTTCGATGCCGCACTCTATACTCATCCTCCCCGCCCAGATCGAGACAGATAGCGTAGGGCCACAGATATGGCTCGGACTCGGGCCAGACCCCACCGAAGCTATCCCAATTGTTGAACGTGATCTTTCCCTCTGGTTCCGGACAGATATATCTGTCTTCTCCCTCGTAGTCGACGAACAGAGAAAACGAGAACGGTTTGCACCCTGTCCCATATGACGACGTCTTCGAAACATAG
>LJUI01000176.1 GCA_001303705.1 candidate division TA06 bacterium SM23_40 | reverse complement strand
CCTGGAATGGCGGAGGGATCCTTTGCTACAATGGTTTCTTGGCCATGATCGCTGACAACACGATTGTGGGGAACGTAGCGACACGCAATGGCGGAGGAATAATCTGCCATTCAGGTAGCGCGATCGTCCGCGGCAACATCATCTCGGGCAATGTGGGAGGTAGCTCTGGTGGTGGTATTCATTATTATCTCTCGTCGGGTTCGATCGAGGGCAACCTGATCGCAGATAATTCCGGCGGACCGCTCGGTGGCGGGATAGTCTGCTCCAGCTCTTCCCCACCGATCGGTGGCAATACGATCGTGGGGAACATGGCCGACGATGGCGGAGGAATATGCTGGTACAACTCGACCGGAACGGTCACCAACTCGATAGTCTGGGGCAACAATGCGAGCACGGGACCCCAGATCTCAGGGCCGTGTACTGTCACCTATTCGGATGTGCAGGATGGCTGGCCCGGCGTCGGCAATATCGACGCCGATCCGTTGTTCGCGACCGGCCCACAGGGCGATTACTATCTGAGTCAGACGATCGCCGGCCAACCCGAGCAGAGTCCGTGTGTGGACGGTGGCGATCCGGATTCGGCTGTGCCGGAAGGGACCACGAGAACCGATGAAGTCTGTGACGTATGGCCTCCCGACATGGGCTACCACTACTATCCCTGCACTGCTGGGCCGACGCCGCTACTGTGGGTCTGTGTGACGCCGGACACGACCCAGGTCGTCCGGGGCGAGGACTTGTGGTTCAGCATCGATGTCGTAAACGTTACTGACAGCACACTCACATTCGACGGATGGGTAGATGCCTACCTGCTGAACGGCAACCCGTACGCGAGGAATCCCGCGCTCGGTCCCGTGGAGATCACTCTTGGTGGCAACGGGGGGCTGTACGGTGTGCGACGCCACGTGCGTGTCCCGATGGGGGCGCCGTTTGGTGAACCGTACAGGCTCTGTTGTCGGACCGGAGCTCATCCAGATTCGATCTGGGTTGAGGACTGCTTTGAGTTCGCTATCGTGTGGCCGCCCGCGGAGTAGGGAAGGTTTGTCGTTCTGGTTGGTTGCTCAGCTGGGCTGACAGGCCGTTAGAGGGGGGTGAGGGATAATGAGAGCGCTAGAGATCTTAATGGCCGGAGCACTCGTCGCGGGATCGAGCGTGACTGCACTGGGCACCGTCCTTCACGTTCCGAGCCAGTATCCGACGATCCAGGCGGGGATCGATGCTGCGGTGAACGGAGATACGGTGCTTGTCGCGAATGGCAGCTACACAGGGGACGGGAACCGGGACATCGACTTCCTTGGCAAGAGCATCGTCGTGATGTCCGAGAACGGGCCACAGGTGACTATCATCAACTGCCAGGGAAGCTCGATGGATCCACACAGGGGATTCTGCTTCCACAGTGGAGAGCAGTCGAGTTCGGTGTTGCAGGGGTTCACAATCCGCAACGGGTATTCGATCGGGGACGAGTACGGCGGAGGCATCGCCTGCCTCGGCGGGGCCTCTCCGACTATTGCAGGCAACGCGATCGCCGCGAACACCGCGGTGTGCGGAGGCGGCATCCACTGTGACTCGTCTGCCGCCCTCATCGAGGGCAACGCGATCTCAGGAAATACGGCTACCTGGGGCGGCGGGATCAACCTCGACCGGTCCCCCGCAATGATCACTGGCAATCTGGTCACCGCCAACGCAGCCGACTCGGGCGGCGGGATCTTCTGCGTGATGATCCCCCCGACTATCGAAGGAAATACCATCATAGGCAATACTGCTGATTTCGGCGGAGGCGTATACTGGCTGGTCCCGATCTGGGAGCTGCAATGGGCGGGTCCGGCGCCCTGGGACAGAGGGGGAAGGGGGCGTGAGCTCGGCGAGGAGCGCAGGTGGATCTCCCACGACTCCTCCATTCTCGCGGGTAACCGGATATGTGGGAATACCGCCCAGTTCGGGGCGGGCCTCTACCTGTGGGGACCCACCCCTGACGTCATCGGAAATCTGGTCACGGGAAATACGGCTCAATATGTCGGCGGCGGGATCTCCTG
This sequence comes from candidate division TA06 bacterium SM23_40, assembly GCA_001303705.1. Classification (GTDB taxonomy): domain Bacteria; phylum LJUI01; class LJUI01; order SM1-40; family SM1-40; genus SM1-40. The sequence continues at coordinate 3,213 of LJUI01000176.1, read as the reverse complement.
CAACAAGTATTGTGAGACAGTCATCGCCGGGAATACGATCGCCGGCAACGAAGCCCTGTATGGGGGCGGCATCTCCTGTGAGTTCTGGGCTGCACCGACGGTGCTCAACTCCATCTCTTGGGAGAATACCGCTCCAACCGGGTCTGAGATATACGTGGGGGAGGGAAGTTCGATCGGGGTGACCTATTCCGATGTGGAGGGCGGCTGGCCGGGTGAGGGGAACATCGATGAGAATCCATCGTTCGTACTCGCCGGCAAACGAGACCATCGTCTGCTGTGGGAGTCGCCGTGCATCGACGCAGGACACCCGGACTCGCTCGATCCCGACGGGACGCGCAGCGACATGGGGGCATTCTTCTTCGACCAGGACGACTACTTGACACTGTACTTGACGCCCGACACGACGGTGGTCCTCCCGGGAAGCGAACTCGGGGTGACGTACACGGCGATCAATCGGTGGGGGCAGCCCGAGCCGTTCTGGGTGCTCACAGAGGCTGTGGTGTCGAGCGGAGATACCGTGCGAGTTGTGGGGCCCGACCAATATACGTTGCCGGCCGACTTCACTGTGCAGCGCCATCTCACTCACCGAGTGCCGTCGGCGGCGCCGTTCGGCGAGTATCGGTATCGATCCCGGATCGGAACACCGCCGGCGACGCTCTATGATGAGGATAGCTTCTCGTTCGAGATCGCCCCTGTCTGTGACTATCTGATCTGGGACGCTGATCTCACTCCGTTCAGCGGCCAGCCGATCATGGATGCGCTATCTGCCCTCGGCAGGAGTTCCGAGTTCGTTGAGGGTCCTCCGGGCAACTACGACCTGTTTGCGTATCGCGGACTGTTCATCTGTCTGGGTGTGTACCCGAACAACGCCATGATCATGGAGGGCTCCCCCGAGGCGCTCCAGATCGAGGAGTACATCGCCGCAGGCGGTAGCGTCTACCTGGAGGGGGGTGATGTCTGGTACTACGACCCCCTCGTGGGCGGCCACGACTTTGGACCGAGCTTCGGAATCATCGCTGTCACTGGCGGAAGCCCCCTGATGGGCCTCCTCTCAGGCGTACCGAATTCGCTTATGCCCGGACTCGCTGGCTTGACCTCCCCCTACTTCGCCGCGAACGCCTTCTTCGACTGGCTCGGCGCAATACCACCCGCCGAGATCATCTTCACGATGCTGGACATGCCTCCCGATGTCGGCGTGGCCAATCCGACTGCCACAGGTGGCCATACCATCGGCGTTTCATTCGAGCTCGGCGGAACCACATTCGTCGAAGAGGTCGTGGGCGAGTTCGTCGTCTTCTTCGAGGGTTAATCGACAGGTTCGCCGGCATGGGCAGTCAGGTGCCGATCCGGACTCAGATAGCCGGGCAACGGCCGGCAGCGGATAGTCCGTCAGCGGCAGACACATGAACGTCTCCCGGCCCTTAAGTGGGCCTCAAGCGACACTCGCCGGTCACTGAGGTGGCCGGCAGTTCTTTGCTCATATCCAGGTGATCCAGATGATCCCGCGACGTGGCCAGGCCGCCAGGTCGGGGTGCGGGCATCAGACCATGCGACGGTAAGAGAAGTTGACATCGCACCCTCGCTCGGGTAGAATGCGGGATGTCGAATTCGGTTCCCGATCGAAATCGAGATCTCACGAGCCAACCAGCACGAGAGTGAGGCAAGATCGATGTATGTGTACGTCGTTTTCGCTCATCCCAGCAAGGAGTCGTTTACTTGGGAGGTGCTCGGAGAGTTTGTGCGGGGGCTCGAGCATGCCGGGCATTCAGTCGAGATAGGCGACCTGTACGAAATGGAGTTCAAGTCGGATATGGACCTGGATCAATACAAACGGGAGACCGCGCTGGATCCCAAAGCTCCTGTACCTGAAGATGTGAAGGCGGAGCAGTCGAAGATCGACAAAGCGGATGGCCTGGCGTTCGTGTACCCGGTGTGGTGGAGCGATTGTCCCGCGAAACTGAAAGGTTGGTTTGACCGAGTACTCACGTATGGGTATGCGTATCTCTATGCGGATGGCGAGCATGTGACCTCGAGGATCGACGTAGAGAAAGCCCTTGTCGTATGCCCTGCGGGGCATACTGTTGAACACCTCGAGGAGATCGGCATCGCAGAGAGCATGCGCCGGATCATGATCAACGATCGGCTGCTCGGAGTAGGGGTGAAGCAGGCAAAGATGGAGATCCTCGGAGGTATGGTGGGTGGTGATGCGGCCGTCCGCAAGGAGAACCTCGAACGGGCGTATGAGCTCGGCAGAAAATTCTGATCGATTTTGATAATAATCTTCAAACCTAGGTACCTCCCCGGGTGGCGTCCCCGGCACTGGCCTGTGCGGTGGGATCGTAACCTTCAGAACCTACCAACGTCCCCGGGCGGGATCGTAACCTTGAGAACCTACCAACGTCCCCGGGTGAGGAGGAGTTGGTGCGATGGCGGCTTCTGTGCCTCGATGCAAGATCACTGTCCTCAAGAGGACGCTCGATCAGGATCTGATCGACGAGTACCTGGAGGACACGTACAGGGGACTCGGCCCCTGTGAGTGCTTCAGGGACGGTCAGGAATTCGTGATAGAAGGCCACGAGGAATTGGCGAAGGTGCCGGAGGGGTTCTGTCCCTGGGCCTGGGCCGATATCCGCAAAGATATATTGACTATCCAGGTTGGAGGCGACATGCCTGGCATGAAGAGAGCCGGCACTGCGCCGTCGCCTGCGAGATGAGCGCCCATGCGCGAGCGCGATGCCGGCGACGTGGAATGTGCCGAGGGTGGTAAGAGACATCCGGCCGCGCCGCGATGAGCCTGGCGCACAGAGCCGGTGTGGTGAGTCACGACTATTGTCCAGCACCTACGGAGAGGAGGGAGCAGATGATCCGGAGAAGGATCCGGCGGACGTGGCAACCAGTAGTGATGGCGGTTCTGGCCATTTCTGTCCTGAGCGGGTGTGCCGCACGCAAAGGGCCGTGGGGAGATCTGGAGACAGGCCTCATGCTCGAATACCGGATGCCGGAGAACCAGGTACTTCAGTACCGGGTGTCGAACAATGTCACGCAGAGTCTCGAGATCGCGGGGGAGTCGGTAGACATCGCATCGGATGAAACGTACACGTTCTCAGTAGCATCACGCGGGATGAAAGATGGCAGTTATCAGCTCGAGATCACTATCGATACCATGAGTGTCGCCATCGCCGTTCCGCAACAGGTGCTCACCCCGGATGTGAG
>LJUI01000046.1 GCA_001303705.1 candidate division TA06 bacterium SM23_40 | reverse complement strand
AAACCCACGATGTCGCCCCGCTTCACCGCGGGAGCAAACCAGCCGAGCGGCGCCTCCTGGCCGAAGAAGAGGCGGGGCGTCCCGGCCGTTGCTCCTCGATAGAACGCGAGCATTTCCCTCTCGATCGGACCGGCCTGCCCTCCGGCGACCATCTGCTCCATCCGCTGCACCGTCTCGTCAATCCAGCCCTGCGCTGTCTCGATGACCTCCTCGGGACAGACGATCCCCTGCGTCAACATCGCAACAGGAGTCACCTCAGTCCGGTACGCCGTCTCGGCGCCCGCACCCAGGACGATAGTCAAGACGAAACCAGCGGAGATGAGTGCTGCTCGGACTCCCCGTTCCATGATGCCCTCCCTTCTCACTGCGTACGAGGGCGCAGAGCGCGTACGCTCACGCACAGTCACTGCCTCCGTACCGCTTCTCGATTGGCTGCCCGGAGCCAAGTGCTGCACTACCATACCACATCTCTCGGTCTGCCGGCAAGGCTCCCCCGCCGGACCGCCTCCATGCCTGCATCATCCCGGAAGACACAACCAACGGCGCGGAATCGCTGTGGAGTCAGACCGGCATCGAGCGGAAGGGGACTCGCGGTTCCGGCTATCACGGCCTGCACAGGACTCGCACGTCCCGCATGCCCGGCTCGCCCGGCACGAAAAAAGCAGGTCCGCCCTCTCTAGAGTGCCCGGACCTGCTAGCGATCAGTTGATATTGTGCGCGCCAACAACTGTACTACGGCATAACGGAGAAGCCGAAGTTATCCTCGTCGTACACGGTGTTGGGCGGATTGTACGCTACAACACTATATCCATAGAAGCCAAACGGTGCGCTGTACGGGATGAAATGCGAGCGGTCGCGGCTCAACACCGCGTACGGCTGGAGCGTAACCTGGATCGGACCGAGGACGGGATTCCTGGGGTACGGATTCCCGTTCGGCAGCGTCACGTTTGCCTCTATATAGAAGGTCTGTGGCTGATCAGTGAGATTCCGCACTTCTCCCGTATAGGAGAGTGTCTCGCCTCGATGATACGAAATGCTATGGGGCTCGAGCGTGACGTCGAGGATCTTCACACCGAGGAACGCATAGGTGTCACCGCTGTGATGGAAAAGCTCCCACCAATTCTGGCTGGTATTCGCCCTTCCCTGCGTGCCCCAACTCGTCCCCCAGCTGTTCTGCACATAGAATGTAGGCGTGTAACCCTCGTTGTTGTACCCGCAGAACATCATGGCGTGACCTCCCCACGGAGTACACGGGCAGGTGTGACACATACACGAACTGAAGACCCAGCATGGGTTACAGAGATTGGCTCCGAAGAAGCTCGGCCCGCGGTGGTACAGCGCATCGTAGATATCTTCCTTCGTCCAGAGCTGATACGACTCCGCGAGCACGAAATCGTCGCCACACGGATCGCCCACGTTCGGGCAGACGCCGGTGCAGGTGGTCCTCCCGCCGTTCGTGCACCCGGCGTGCTGCGGCCCGGCGTACCCGTATCCCGGATAGGGCTGACACGCATCCGTACAGCAGCCATCGCTGAGCAGCGCGGTCTTGGCCTCATCAATACCCGCACCCCCACACGAACCACAGTAGGGATTGTCAGACATCATGTCCCCGTCCGTGACCAAGAGATTGGTGCACGTGATCTGGGCACAGTATCGTGATGCGCAGAAGCCCGCCAGCTGGCAGTCGTCTCCCCCCCGGCTCCGTGCTCTATCGTACATGAACTCGCGGCTCAACAGCGTGCTGATGCATGCGCAGTCACCCTGCCATCCCTTGGGGCAGTCGCAACTGTACAGTTCGGAGTTACCCGTCCCCTCGTAGCAGATCATCCCGCATTCCCACCACTCGCGCACGCTGTGGGCGGCGTGGCCCGTACAGCTTCCGTACACGGCCTGGTCCTTCACCTGCGGCACCACATCCAGGGTGAACTGCGTCGGCAGGTCGAGCAGGTCACGTCCGTGCCCGCTCACCGCCGGGGCGCTGTCGCGCGTCTCTCGAGGTGGCACCCCATCCTTGTGCTCGAACAGAGGTCTGGCCTCGAGCAGGCGCGGGATCAGCCCCGCACGGCTCCACAGGGAACTGACGTCGACCCGGACGACGCCGGCCGGACCCGGACTCGCCACATAGAGCACTGCACTCTCCCGCTGCGGGATTATGATGAGCCGGGCCTGATCGATCTCGTGGGCGCCGAGCCAGGGAGCGACGATGGCCTCGAGCTCATTCCACTCGGGCTCGCGCATGCTGATCCCGGCCGTACCGCCGGGCCCCCACCACGGCGTCGCCTTGAGAGAACCGCTGTATGCATCGAAGACGAAGAACCCGACGATCCCCCCGTCCTTGACCATCGGCACAAACCAGCCCAGGGGCCCATCTTCACCGAAGATGAGCCTGGGCATGCCTGCCGTAGCTCCTCGATTGAACGTCAGCACCTCTCGTTCGATCGGGCCGGCCTCCCCCTCAGCCTCGAACTGCTCCATCCGCTGCACGGCCTCGTCCATCCAGGCTTCGGCTGCCTCCGCCACACGCTCAGGATCGACGACCCCCTCAGTCAACAGGTCCAGCGAAGTCGTCTCAGCCCAGTAGGCCGTCTCGGCACCGATGCTGACCACGAAGGCCAGCACAAACGCAGCGGAGAAAAGCACAGCAACGACTCCCTGTCTCACGATATCCTCCCTTCAGGCCAGAAACGGCATCTCTCACCATTCGCTGCCGGGCGCGGCCGCCAACGATGCGACCACCCCCAGACTGATTCCAAGTATACCTAACTGCCCAATCACTATACCACAACTGAGGTCGTGAAGGCAAGAAAAAAAGTCCACCCAGCGCGTTCTACTCATACCCAATAACATCCCGGCACTCCGGAAGTTCCCCGACCCCTCCGTAAGACACATCTGCGCCGGTTCTCGAGTGCTGACTCGTACTCAGTGGCCAGAAGAGAGGTGGAGGGAACGATTCTCCTTGACATGCGGTTCTAAACTACGGTATCATAGTGGTGGGTCGTTGGCGCAGCACGGCACGGCACAGGCTGGGAAGCCCATACGGTGGTGCGGACGAGACGAAGGGGCCCGCGTTGTGCCGCTACTTATTCATCACGTGAGACAGGAGGGCCGGAATCATGAAAGGTGTCTTCTCCCCTTTGCTGCACGGCATAGGTGTGGTGACTCTGATCGTCCTCCTCGCCCAGAGCACATTCGCCATTGTGGAGTATAAGGATCTCACAGCCCTCACGACAGAGGCTGAGCGAATCGTTCTCGGCGAGGTAATCGAGGTCGAATCGAGTTGGACTCCGGATCACCGCACCATCTACACCAGCATCACTGTCGCAGTCGATGAGTACATCAAGAATCCAGACGTTGCTGACGAGCTCACGTTCCGGATACCGGGTGGAACAGTGGGCGACGTCACACTCACCGTCTCCGACACTCCGTGGTTCGGTGTGGGGGACCGCGCCGTCCTCTTTCTCACCTCGGAGTATGCCGAGATGGACCTGGTCGGCTGGCACCAGGGCAAAGCGACAGTTGACCACGCCAACAGTGTGGTCGAATACGGGATGTCTCTCGACTCGTTCATCGAGAGGATCGAAGAGATCCTCGCAGCCCAGAAATAGGAGAGCGACGATGCGCACACTATCTCGAAGTCTTTTCGTTGCGGGGTGCCTCCTCGTCGCTCCGCTCCTTGTCTCCTCCGCCCTCGGGTACGCATTCTGCAACATGAGCTGGAACTGGCAGACCTATCCGATGGGCGAGGACGTCCTCCTCAACCCGAACTGCATCGACCCCAATGTGGGGACACAGAATCAGCAGCTCGAGGCATACCTCAACGGGTTAGAGGCATGGAACAACGAGGGCACCGCGGACTTCATCTTCACGTACGGCGGGCGTACCAGCATAGTCGGCAACATTCACGACGGGCACAACGTTGCCTCCTTCGTCAACTACAACACCGGGTCGATCGCGACAACCTACATCTGGGGCGGATATAACATCAGTGAGTGCGATGTAATCTTCAACGACTACTCCTACTCCTGGAACGCAGATGGATGGCCCCTCTCCAACGAGATGGACGTCTGGAACATCGCGGCACACGAGTTCGGGCACTTCCTCTGCCTCGACCACTCATCGTATTCGGCCGCCACGATGTATGCCTACGCCTCGTACGGCGAGACCTACAAGCGCGATCTCTACTTCGACGACATCAATGGTATCGTGGCGCTGTACGGATCGGCCGGAAGCCAGGACATCATCATCCAGTTCCAGCCGCAGTCGACGACTATCGCGAGAGGCGACACCCTCAAGATCGACGTCACGGCCACGAACAACTCGAGCTCCTCAGTGAGCTGCACGTTCTGGACGACCGCCTTTCTCCCGAACGGCAGCCTGTACGATGTCTTCGGGCCGTTCAACGTCAATTTCTCGCCCAGTCAGACGAAGAATGGCACGCTCAAACACAAGATACCGAATGCAGCTCCGTGCGGCGACTTCATGTACAACGGGTACATCGGCCAGTATACCTATGACAAGTGGGATATGGAGCACTTCGCGTTTACAGTGACTATGTCCGGCGACAATACCGGCCCCGCACGTGCCCGGGGATTGACCACGGTCTCAGCGACCGGCGAGCTGTTCGAGTAGCCGCGGGGAGGAAAGCCGGCCGAGATCGACAGCACACGCTGACGCCAGACATGAACAGGGCCCCGCGATTCCCCGATGAGGGAAGAGCGGGGCTCTTTATACCTACTGGAACGACGTATCGCCGGCGACCTACCGGACGAACGCGTCGCCGGCGAGCTACCGGCTGGACGCGTCGCCGACAACCTACCGGACGAACGTGTAGCCGGCCAGCTACCGGACGAACGCGTCGCCGGCCAACTACCGGACGAACGCGTCGCCGACAAGCTACTGGACGAACGTATCGCCGATAAGCTACCGCACGAAGGCCTCGCCGACGAACTACCGGATGGACGTGTCTCCCATAAGCCACCGGACGAACGCGTCGCCGGCGAGCTACCGCACAGACGCGTCCCCGGCCGACGAGCTCCCGGGACGCCGCCCGCCTGAGATGGCTCCTGTCGGACGTGGCCTGGCTGATGGCCCAGGAGAGTGCGCGACATCCACTGCAGAGTGAAACGGGATCGTGCAACGATTGAGGAGAACGGGGCAGGAGGGGTCTACTTCAACGTTCACTCGTCATGCGCAATCCCTCGCGGGCCGCATCGAGTCCGGAGTCGAGGTCTAGCGCACGGAGGAAGTGCTCCCGCGCCTCGGCAATACGGCCCTGCCGGAGGGCCACGAGGCCGAGATTGTGCTCCACCTCGGCCTGGTCCGGTGCCAGTTCGCGTGCCCGCACCAGCTCCTCCTGAGCGGCGGCCAGGTTGTCCTGCCGCAGGTACACCGTCCCCAGATCGGCATGATACTTCGCCCTCAGGGGATCGAGCGCCGCTGCCCTCGCCAGGTGTCGCTCCGCCTGCGGCAAGTCACCCAGGCGCCCGTACAGCAGTCCTAACCGGTACTGATAGGAGTCCCTCTCCGGCTCGAGCTCTACCGCCCTGGCGTACGCAGCAAGTGCTCCCCTCACATCACCCCTCGCGGCGAGGACCTTTCCCAATGCCTCGTGCACGCCGGCCTCGTCGGGCCGCCGCTGGGCGAGCGATATGAGGATCTCCTCGCCCTCGTCGAGCCTGCCGAGATCGAAATAGACGAGCGCCAGGTTCACTTCGGCCTCGGTCATCCAGGGATCGAGTTCCCATGCCGACAGCGCATGACCGACAGCCTGATCAGGCCTCCCCGTCTCGCGCAGGATGGTGGCGAGCAGGTGGTGTGCCTCTGCCGACTCGGGATTCACCTCGAGCTCGCGGCGGACCTCCGCCAGCGCCTCGTTCTCGTTCCCCAGGCGGTAGAAGATCGCTCCCCGGTTCAGGTGGGCGAGCGGGAAGCCGGGCTCGATCTCGAGGGCGGCGGCGAATTCCTCCAACCCCGCTCGATACTCTCCCCTTCTCACATACGCATTCCCGTTCCAGAAGTGCTGCTGGGCGAACGTATCGGTATCGACTCCGGCCAGCCGGCTATCTGCCACTAGCGAGGTCCCCAGAAAGACGACGGCGGGCACGATGAGAGGCCGGAGATCCCTGCGCCGCACACGGTCGATTCCCCTCACGACAGCGAGCGCGGCGAATGGAATAAGGAACGGGATGAGCGGGACGCGGTAGCGCGCACAGACGAAGAAGAGCACGATCGACAGCCCATATGAGGCGAGAAAGAGATAGACGATGAGGTGTTCCGGCTCAGGCCTCCCGGCAAGTACCATTCCGGCGAGAGCGAGCGGCAGCAGCAATCCGAAGGGGAACCCGAGCGCGAACGGCCCGGGCAGATCGAGGCGCCAGACCAGGAGCCTGAACAGCGTCGAGTACCGACGGAAAAAGTAGATGTCCTGGTTGTTGCGTATCTCGTATGAATTGACCAGAAAGTAGAGTTTCCTCCCGAACAGCCGGGCGAAGGCGATCGGATCCTCTGTTATCGAGTTCAGAGTCCTCGCGTACCAGAAGCGTGATCGCTCCGACAACGTCATGGGCCTGCCAAGACGGATCTGCTCAGCGCGGATAAGCCGCTCTGGGACCTGTCCAGGGGGCATCCGCGCGGTCCTCCCGTCGGCAACCGGGTTGTTGCCGAGATAGAGATTGATCCCACCCTGTGATGCGATGAGCACCAGATCCCCTCCGAGCATGTAGTTCCGGATCGTCACCGGCGCCACGATCACTCCCACCCCGCACAGACAGAGGGCGAGTGCGGCCAGGGTTCGCCTCCGGCTGCTTATTCGGACTGGGGCCGATGTCTCGCCGCTCTCCGTACCGCTTCGCGCTCCCGCGCCCGCACTCCACCAGATCCAGGCCAGTACAAAGGGAAGGAACAGGAGGATGTTTGGGCGGGCGATGGCTGACAGTCCGAGCAGGATGCCGGCGCCGATCCACTTCCACATTCGTGGACGGCGATGGGCGCCCAGCAGGACCAGAATCGCTCCGATGTCGAGCACGACGAGGAGCGAAGGTATCAACAGCTCCCCTTCGAAGTAGATGAGTATGCCGTACAGGGCCCCCATGAGGGATGCAACAAGAGCGACCCGCGCATCGGAGAAGAGCCTTCTCGACAGAAGATAGATGAGGAAGATGCCGAGAACACCCATCGCCATCTGGACGATCCGGGGCGCGAGGTAACTGTGATCCGAAACCTGGAAGATGAGGGCCAGGAGGTATGGGTACAGCGGTGCCCTGAAGAAGGACTCAGTCCCGAGCCACCCCTCTGTGGCGATCCGCTTGGTCCATTCATCGTGATACCAGGGATCGCCCATCGGGGTGTCGAACAGCGGCTGATCCGCGATCTCGACGAGGTAGACGATCCGAAGGGCAAGAGCGAGAAGGAGAATCGCGCCGAGCACCATCGCTCTCCGGGCTTCCACGCCCGGAGATCCTTCGACCCCGCCAGCACGCTCTGTCCGGCCCGCCACTGCCTGAAAGAACTGAATCACCTTGACACCTGCCGCGTCTGTCACTACACTCAGCGCTAATCGATTCCAGGACTTCTCCTCAGGGCCGACCGTCCTTCTCGGACGTCGCCCTGTGCGGACGTCATCCTGTGCCGATGCTCTGTTGTACGGACGTGATCTTCTGCAAACGTGCTCTTGTGCGAACGTTATCGCTCGCGCACATAATGTGCGGACATAATCTCATAGGAACATCGTTTTGTGCAGACGTGGTCTCGGATGGGCTTTGTCTGGTGCGGACAATATCTCACACGGACACGGTCTGGTGCAGACGTAGTCGCGTGCGGGCGTTATCCTGTGCCCGCACCGAGGACCGCTCTCGATCCAATCGGCTATCGCCAATCGGCTGTCGACAAGGCGCAAGGCCACTACCAGAGGGGATCGCCATCCTCGAAAGGCTCATAGTATGCGAACGTGCCTGGGAATCATCGTTCTCTTCCTGGCTGCATGCCAGGCGCACAGCCAGGCCCCGCGCTGGGAACACCTGCGGTTCATATCGCCCCGCTTCTCCGGCGAATCGGTCGAGGCCAGACAGACCATCCAGGACGACATCACCCTCCTGGGAAGCTCTGTCGAGGTCGCAGGAACGGTATACGGAGACGTTCTGGCCATGGGCGCCGTGGCCCACTTTCCGGGAACCGTTGCCGGAGATATTCTCGCCATCGCCCGAACCGTCGACATCGACGGAACGGTCTACGATGATGCGCGAATCGTCTCAGCCAACGCCAGAGTGGGCACGTTTGTCGCGAGCAACCTCGACGCCTGGTGCTCCTCTCTTCGGCTCGCTCCTGGCTCGGAGATCGGCGGATCGGTCAGCGTCGTCACCGGCGATTGCGAGATGTTCGGGACGATCATCGGTGACCTGCGCGGCGTCGCACGACAAACGACCATCGGCGGTCACATCGCCGGCGACGTGGAACTCCTCGTTGCGGAATCGCTCACCTTCCTTCCCGGCACAAGGATCGACGGTGACCTCTCCTACATCTCGTATCAGGCAGCCACGATCCCCGAGGGCGTCGAGATCAGAGGCGCGATCCAGCACACGGTCCCACCCGATACACCACGTCGCGTACTGGTCCATGCAAGAAGGATTTCGCGAGTCGTCGGGCTCCTCTCTCTTTTCCTGGTCGGGCTCGTCCTGATCGGCCTAGCGCCACAGTTCACCACCGTCACGGCTCAGACACTCTCGGCCCGTCCGCTCGCCAGTCTCCTCACATCTCTCTGTACCATCGTCGGAATGCCGCTCCTCATGATCGCGCTCGCGGCCACCCTGATCGGCATCCCTCTCGCCGCCCTGGTGGGGGCCGCCTATCTGGTCATCCTCTGCCTCAGTCCGATCCTCCTCTCGTTCATGCTCGGACGGGGCGTGCTCAAGCTCGCAACACGCAGAATCGGTATCGGCAGGCAAGGCGCCTCGATATCATCTGACCTTCACTTCGCCTCTTTCTCCCCGATGACGTATGCGCCTCCTCCAGTCCGCACAACCTGGACGGTCGCCAATCCGGCATGCTTGCACTTGGTCGCTATCAATGTCTCATATCTCTCCGGGACCACTGCGCCGAACGTATAGATAAGCGCAACTGCGGCACGAGGTAGTCCCACCCGCACCATCTCTTCAACGTATGGCGGCGCGTTCTGGAGAAAGACGACGCCGAAGATGTCGCTGCGGAACGGGAGCCGCGTAGCATCGGCCTGGACGAGATATGGTCTTTTGCCGTCCCCCGGCCGCCACCGCCGCCGCACCTCGCACAGCATGCGCCCCGAAATGTCCGCGCATACGATGACAGCCCCGGGAAACGTTTCAGCAAGCTGCCGGGCCACGGCCCCCGATCCGGCACAGGCGTCGAGTATCCACTCTCCATCTCGATCTGCGGCTTCCCGGCCGCGCAGTGCGCCGAACTCCTGCAGGGCGCAGATCGCCGACACCAGCGCGCCATCGTAGGAGCCGCCGGCGAGCCTCCTGGCCATCGGCTCGTACATCCGCGCGATCGATCCGAACCAGGCACGCATCGCCCAGACTACCGGACGTACCTCTGTGCGGCCCGATCGCCGCCACCAGAGCACTGCGAATGTTCTCCCCACGAGGGGAACCATGAGGCGAAGAAATGCTCTCCGTACCATTGCGCTCTGACTCCTGAACTACCGGAGCAACGTGCCCAATTATAGGTTCGACGCACGTGAAAATCAAAGAGATTCGCAGCGAGGGACAGCTATCCCCCGCACGAGGCCACGCGTACCTCAGCGAAAGGCGATGCTCCTCCGTGAGCATGGCGCCTGTTTGAGTGTTGACAAACATCCCTCCTGAACGTTAGTCTTGACCCAGTTCCTCCTGATGAGAGATAACGGATGGTGCGTCATCACGCTATCGCCTGGATCGACCGATGATTGCCGATCCTCTGCCTGTGGGAAAGCTCGATCGGACCATGCTGTCCGATCTTCTCGCGAAATACTCCCGACCTGACAAACGGCTCCTCGTCGGGCCGAAGGTCGGCGAGGATGCAGCTGTACTCGGCCCGTCCCCGGGATGCGAGGTGATCGCCACCGATCCCATCACCTTCGCAAGCGATCGCATCGGCTGGTATGTCGTCCACATCAATGCGAATGACATCGCTGTGATGGGAGGAAGGCCCCGATACCTGTTGCTCACGCTCCTCCTCCCCCAGGGCCGGACGAGCGCAGCCGATGTCGAGGGGATCTTTGCCGCGGTCGCGGACGCCTGCCGGGAGCTCGATATCACCCTGGCGGGAGGACACACAGAGATTACCTATGGTCTCGAGCGCACCATCGCCGTGGGACAGATGATCGGGGAGGTCGGGCGAGACCGCATCGTCACCTCTTCGGGTGCGCGTCCCGGCGACACGATCTTACTCACCAAGGGCATCGCGATCGAGGGCACAGCCATCATCGCCAGAGAGAAGCGCGAAGAGCTGATCGATTCCAGGGGCGAGGGAGTCGTCGAGAGCGCCGCCTCCCTCCTCGATACCCCGGGGATCAGCGTCGTGCGAGAGGCACTCATCGCCTGTGATACAGCTCTCCCCAGCGCGATGCACGATCCGACGGAGGGCGGGCTGGCCACGGGGCTCCTCGAGCTGGCGACTGCATCGGAAGTCGGGCTGGCGATCGACGAGGAGGCGATCCCCGTACTGCCCGAGTGCCGTGCCGTCTGCGAAACGTTCGATCTGAACCCACTCGGCCTCATCGCATCCGGCGCTCTTCTCGTAACGGCGCCGCCCGAGAAGGCGAATGCGATCGCCTCCGCGTTCGACCGGGAGGGGATCGTTTACGCCCGGATCGGAACGATCGAGGAGCGCGGACACGGACTCACGATCTCGTCCGCTGACAGCACGAGGCCGCTCGATCGATTCGACGTGGATGAGGTTGCGAGGCTCTTCGCCCGAGGCTCTGGACCCCAGTGAATGCCGAGGCTGGCTTCGCCTGCCGGCCCGTATCGCCTATCGGAGATCCGATCGACACGAACCGAGGAACGAACTGAAGGAGAATCCGCAATGGCCCCCGTCCCAGCGGCGAATGGAAATCCCGGGGAGATGCCCCACGGAGTAATCGTGCTGACCGTCAAGCGCCGCGATATGATGCGCTGCGACATCTCGCCCATCACTACAGAGATCGACGGCCTCATCGCCCGTCAGAGCCGCGGCGGCGCTCTGATGCACAAGATCTATCTCGAATTCCAGGGATTCGAGGGAGATGATCGGTATCCGCGTGAAATCCCCGAAGTGCGCGAATGGTTCCGGCGCCTGGAGCAGCGCTACCCGTTTCTCCTCTATCTCCTCTCCAGTCACCGGAATCAGATCAGGGAGTTCGCGGCGATGTTCGTCCCGTACAACATGGAAGGGAGGGAGCTTGTCTTCGAGCGGGAGCCCCTGGAGCGGTATCTCAAAGAGAAACTATCGAAGAGCGTCTCCTATGCCAGGGCTATCGGTGTGGACCCCAGGGTGTCGGTGATGAAGATCATCGACCAGCTCGCGCCGGGGCATCCGCTCCCCCCGAACCTCTAGAAGCGGACTGTACAGCCTCGCAGCATCTCTCCCCACCTGGACTCTGCTTCGACCCCGTCCGCCGGGAGGGCGAGGCAGCAGGCCGCCGGCTCCGCAGGAAGTGAGAAGAGCGTGATCGAGCTGTTGAAGATAGGTGCCGTCTTCGCCGTCATGATCGTCCTCATCCGCCTGAAGTGGCGGATCGGCTATGTTCTTCTCTGCGGCGCCCTCATTCTCGGACTGTTGTTTCGGATGTCACCGCCCCTGATCGCGAGGACAGGGATATCAGCCGCCATCGCCCCGGCCACCCTCAACCTCCTGGCCGCCGTGCTCCTCATCACGATCCTCGGCGCGGTCCTCAAGCACATCGAGAACCTGAAACGGCTCATCGTGGCCATGGAAGGGCTGTTCCGCGATCTGCGCCTCGTCGCCGCGGCCGCTGCCGCTTTCGTCGGCTTCCTCCCGATGCCCGGCGGAGCCATGCTCTCGGCTCCCATGGTCGAGGAGGTCTCGACGCGGTACCCGCTCAACCCGGAACAGAAGACCTTGATCAATTATTGGTTCCGCCACGTCTGGGAGTACTTCTTCCCGCTCTATCCCGGTATCGTCCTGACCGTCGCCGTACTGAGTGTGCCGCTCAATAACGTCGTCATCGCCCAGTTCCCCCTCACGCTCGCCGCTATTCTCGCCGGCCTCCTCTTCTATCTGCGGCCCCTCCCCAGGCCGGAGCCGGCATCCTCGCCGGCGCCCGCGTCGAACGTCGCTGTGGCGCGCGAGGCCTCACCGTCGCTCGGTGAGGCAAACCAACCCGCGCCACCGCTCTCGAACAAGTCTGCCCGACACCTGAAGAGTCTCTTCGTCGCCGTCTGGCCCGTTGTGCTCGTCATCGTCGCCACGCTCGGCTTTCGTGTGCCTCTCGCGCTTTCCCTAGTCGGCGCACTCATACTGTTGATCGCCATCACGCGCATACCCTGGCGCGATATGCGGCGCATCATCGTCAGCTCCGTCACTCCGGAGCTCGTCCTGCTCATCCTCGGAGTGATGGTCTTCAAGACGATGATCGAGGCATCGGGAGCGGTGACCGTGATCCCCGAGTTCCTCGTGTCGATCGGGATTTCTCCTCTCATCGTCATCTATGCCGTTCCGTTCGCCGTCGGGCTCATTACCGGACTGACTGTGGCCTACATCGGTATCGCGTTCCCGATACTCGTACATCTCCTCGCGCCGAACGGCATCAACCTCACATACGTCATGCTCGCCTATTCCGGCGGATTCATGGGTGTAATCGCATCCCCCGTCCACCTCTGTCTCGTCTTGACGAAGGGCTACTTCGGCGCGGACTTCGGCCGTGTGTACCGCCTCCTGATCCCGGCCGTCCTCTTCACCACCCTCATCACCGTTCTCCTCGTCCTGGCCGGCTGGCCCCCTCACGCCTTCTATCGGTAGGCGGCATTCTCCCAATCGTGGCTGCTATCGCTGTGCGCGCCTCTCTGGCGCCGGGCAACGCGAGAATCTCCCATCGGGATCGATCAGCTGGAATCAACCTGGAGCAGAGACCTAGATCAACGCTCACGGGAGGTCCCCCGGCTGGCCTCTCACGCTCTTTGTCGGCCGTCGCCGGCTCCTGCCAGTCTTTCCTGGCCATTCCTGACTTTGGGTGGCGTCTGTTGGCCTCGACTGGCTCTCGCTTGCCTTCACCGGCCTTTGTTCGTCCTTGCTGACCATTGTTGGTCTTTGCCGGCCGCCGCTGGCCTTCACCGGCCGTGACCAGCACTCGTTCAGATTCACACTTGACACTCTCGACTCTATCTTATATACTACAAGTTGATCAGACAGCTTATGGGGCCGGTAGGCTGCCGAGTACGCCACCTCCTCGGTAGCTGAGTGCTCCGCCACCTGAGCAACGGCCCCATTCAACTACACGAGCTGAGGCGAGGACGCACCACGCAGATCCGCCTCAGCTCCTTCTTCTGTGGCAAGCCCTCAGCAGCAGTACTAACGCGCCTCCGCGCCAGATGGCGCAGCGCGACACTGCTGCGATCATCTTCGCGGGGGTAATGACAATGCCGCGGTCTACGGAGGCCGCGGCGCATTATCCTGGACGCAAAGAAGTCGCGTAGAGAGCGATGTGAGGTGCGCCATACAAGAGATGAAAGCGCACTGAGGACGGTACAGCCACCCGGCCCCGTTGAACTGTCAAACTCCGCTCAGCTGCTGAGCCCCCTTGAGCTCCTAGACCCCGCTGAGCTGCCAAACTCCGTTGAGCTGCTAAACCCCGCTGAGCTACTACACCCCGCTGATCGTCATCTCCTTGATGCGGTAGGTGGGGGTTGCCATCGAACCGAGCCAGATGAGGTCGTCGCCCACGGCATCGATACCCATGAGCATCTCGTCCAGGGTCGAGGCGATGGTCACCCGCCCGACGGGATCGGTCAGTTTGCCGTTCTTGATCCAGAGCCCGCTCGCCCCCGTGGAGAAGCTGCCGCTCACCGAGTCGACCCCGAATCCGAGCGTCCCGAGCACGAACAGCCCTTCCTTCACGCCACCGATCACCTCATCGCGCGATGTCGTCCCCTTTTCCAGATAGAAATTGGTGGTCCCGATCCCGGGCAGCCCGCCATACCACCAGCGCGATGCGTTGCCCGTCGACCTCGTCCCCGCTCTGTTGGCGGCGTACGTGTTGTACATGTATCCCTTGAGGATCCCCCGATCGATGAGCACCTTCCGGGAGGTGGGCACGCCTTCGCCGTCGACAGGTGTCGTCCCGGTTCGCTTCCGCATCGTGCCATCGTCCATGATCGTGACGAGCTCCGACCCGACCCGCTCACCCACCCTTCCCGCCAAGAACGATGCTCCCTGATAGACCGACAGCCCGTTCAGGGCCGAACCGATGCCATGGAGGAGCCTCGCCCCGGCCCGTCGGTCGAAGACGACGGGGGCCTTCTGGCTCGGCACCGGCTCTCCGGCCAGCTGTGAAACCGCACGATATCCCGCCTCCCTGGCGATCTCCCCTGCTCGGGGCAGATCACCGTAGAATCGGACACCGGCGCCATACCCGCCAGGCTGCTTGTGAGGACCTCGCTCAGCCACGAGTTCGATTCCGACCGAACAGTCTGTCCTCTGGTAGCTGGCCAGTACTCCGCGAGTGTTGGCTATTGTTGTGCGGCCCCGCGTCTCCGAGTAGTATGCGCCGTCGCACGCCTTGATGAGCCGATCGTACTTGAGCCCGATCTGCTCGGCCCTGCGGCACCGCTCGACCTTCTCCTCCAGCGAGACCCGCTCCAGGCCCGCATCGAAGATCCGCCGCATCGGCTGGCGGATCGGCCCTGCGGGCAGGCCGTGGTGCGGATCCTCGCCCGCCTCCCGGGCGAGCGCGATAGCCTTGTCTATGACGTCATCCGTGGCAGCCTGAGAGAAGTCTGTCGAGTCGACGAACGCCATCCGTCCGCCCCTGAATACCCTGATGCCATATCCCATGGGTGACGACTGCCGCAACGTCTCGATCTCTCCCTCCCGGACGCCCGCCTCGAGACTGACACTTTCCTCGATGAAGATCTCCGCACTATCTGCCCCGGCGCTCTTCAGCCTGCGAAGGGTCTGTTCTGCGAATGTCTCATGGTCCATTGGAAGATCTCCCATCGCTCATATGACTCATTACCGTCTGATATATCTCTCCGGACCCGATCATCTGCTCGAACCATCCCGAAGACACCACGGCAGGAGGAGACTAGACTGCGGTTCCTCCGACCGTGATCTTTCCCATCCTGATCGTCGGCTGGCCGGACGTGACGGGGACCCACTGCCCCTTCCCGCATGTCCCCGGCCCGAATTCGAGGTTCGTCCCCACCATGTCGATGCTCTTCAGGGCGTCCGGTCCGTTGCCGATCAGCGTCGCTCCGCGCACCGGCCTCGTAATCTTGCCGTTCTCTATCAGGTACGCTTCCCGCACCGTGAACGTGAAACTCCCCGACGTGGTATCGACCACACCCCCGGAGAAGGCGCGGGCGTACAGACCGCTCTTCGTCGCTCTGACGATCTCCTCGGGGTCGTCCTTGCCCTTCAACAGGAACGTGTTTGTCATCCTCACGAGCGGGTAGTAGCGATACGATTCCCGCCGCCCGTTGCCGGTCAGCTCGGCCTTGAGAGCCCGTGCCGATACGATATCGGTCATGTACCGGCGCAGTATCCCCCGGTCGATCAGGATGTTCCGCTGCGTGGGGGTGCCCTCGTCGTCCACGTTCGTCGTGCCGCGCAGCCGCGGGATCGAGCCATCATCGGCCATCGTCACGAAATCGGATGCAACCCGCTCTCCGATCTTCCCCTTGTAGTATGAACTCCCTTTGACGATCGCATCGGCCTCGAGCCCGTGACCCACCGCCTCATGGAAGAGGACGCCTCCCCATCCCTGGATGACGACGACGGGCATCTCGCCGGCGGGGGCCGGTGCGGCCTCGAGCATCGTCACCGCCTCCCTCGCCGCCTCGTTCGCCACCTCCTCGGGCCGGTACTTCTCGAAGAACTCGAAGCCCATATGTCCGCTCACGCGGTGCCTGCCGCGATGCCGCGCACCGCCATCCTGTGCGAAGGCATGAACGGTGAAGTAGATGAGCGGCTGTGTGTCTTCCACGAAGACGCCCCGCGAATTCGCGACCAATATCTGCTTCGTCTCTTCATCGTGCGAGACTGAGACGCGGCGGATCTTGCCATGGTACGCCTTGGCCGCCTCATTCGCCCGCTGCATCACCGCGACCCGTTCCCTCTCGGCGACCGTTTCTAGATTGATGTCCGCCCAGATGTAGCGCGGGGGCTCGCGCCTGGTGAGGCCGACAACCTCGCTCCTCGGCTTGTTGCGGGCTATGAACGATGCCGTCCGAGCTGCCTCCGCCAGTTTGTCGGAAGAGAAGTCGTCGGAGTATGCATATCCCGTCGTCAGTCCCGTCGTCACCCTGATGCCAACGCCCCGATCGATGCCGTACTGGACCGCCGTGATCCTGTCTTCTTCGAGAGAGATGCTGCGCCTGATGCGGCGCTCGGCGTAGACATCAGCGAAGTCTCCCCCATGCTCGAGGGCGATCGCGAGCAGGCGTTCGAGCTCCTCCTTGCCGAGCAGGGCCACCGACTCCTCGACCGCGATTTCCTCAGCGAGTGCCCCGGGGCTCCGGAGTTGCTCGATCACGATCGGCGCGAGAGCCAGGCAGATCCCGCCCTCGATCCCTCTTCGTATGAATGTGCGGCGATCGATGCGGCGATCGAAGACCGTTATATCGACCATAGCCACATCTCCTTTCCCGGCTCACTACCGGTGAACAGGCGTCCCGGCCGCCTCCCCGATCCCGACCATCACCTCTCACGCTCTCCCGACTCGTCCAGGCACTCATCCCATACGCGCAGAGGTAGATCGACCGGGCACACCTACTCGCGCACGACCCAGAGTTTCACGTGCGCCTCGACGTCGCTGTGGAGCCGTATGGGAATCGTGTACACGCCGAGTTCCTTGAGCGGTCCCTCGAGAATGATCTTATGCCTGTCGATCTCCACTCCCTGATCCTTGAGCAACTGAGCGATGGTCTGCGAGGTGACAGCCCCGAAGAGCTTGTCATCCTCTCCTGCCTGGACGACGACCGTCAACGACAGCTTTTCGACCTTCTTCTGGATCCTCTCGGCCTCGCGACGCGCCTTTTCGGCGCGAACGCCGGCCTGTTTCTCCTCCTGCTCGAACCACTTTCGGTTACCCGGCGTCGCAGTTACCGCCTTCCGCTGCGGGAGGAGATAGTTCCTCCCGTATCCATCGGCCACCGTAACGACCGATCCACGCTTCCCCAGGCGATCGATATCCTCCAGCAGAATCACTTGCATAGTCTCGTCGTCCCTCAAGTATCTTTCGTGGTGCCCTGCTGCCACATCTGCCGGCCCCCACGGCCCAACACCTCAGTAGGGGAGACGTGGCGCCGATTCCTCTGTTCAGCCCGCCGCACCGTCGCTCAATGACCGCAACGGACGCCCACCTCTCCAATCACCGATAGTACTCCGTCACATACGGGAGGAGCGCCATGTGCCGCGCCCGCTTGATCGCTATCGTCAGCTGTCGCTGATGCTTGGCGCACGTCCCGGTGATCCGGCGGGGCACGATGCGTCCACGCTCAGTCATGAATCTGCGCAGACGCTTGTCGTCCTTGTAGTCGATCTCCTTGATCTTCTCGACGCAGAACTTGCAGACCTTCTTGCGAAAACGTCGTTCAAATGCCATCTATCCCTCCTTCGACATCATCGATTTGGGGGCCGCCCGGCAGGATAACACAGACAGAGGCCACGTGACACTATTTCCTAGAATGGAACGTCATCATCGGTTCCGGGCGTGGTCTCGGGCTCATCCGCCTTCGGACTCTCTGTCGTCGCTGTCGCCGCCGCCCTCTCCTCAGCTCCGAGCCGATCGAGGAATTCCACGCGGTCAGCTCTCACTTCGAGAATGCTCCTGCGCTGGCCGTCTTCAGTCTCCCAGCTTCGGCTGTGGAGCCTGCCCTCGACCATTATTGCGCTCCCTTTGTGCAGATACTCCCCGCAGCGTTCGGCAAGCCTCTGCCACGCCACTATACCGACAAAGGTCGTCTCGTCCCTCCACTCCCCACTCTGATCTTTGTACCGACGGTTACAGGCGATGGAGAAGTTCGTTACAGCCACGCCGCTCGGCGTATATCGCAACTCACAGTCGCGCGTCAGCCGCCCGGTCAGTAACACCCTGTTCAACGTAGGCAATCGCAGATCAGCCATGATGGCCTCCACATCTCACCGCTCGTGATGCGACAGACATACACCCGGTTCTCCCATTGCGCGAACCTCCCGGCGTGCGACTCATGACGACAGGCGCTGCGGCGACCTTCTCGCCGGAACGGCCGCAGGGTCGCTCGCCCGGCGATACCGGGCAGTCCGCTCGAATCAGGTGATGGCGCCGAATCCATCGACCTCCTTGACGGGGGTGGACTCTGCCTCGGGCTCGGGCTCGGCGGGAGCCGGAGGAGGCTCTGCGTCGTCGCCTGTCTCCCCCTCTCCGCGCTCCTCGCGCTGCGCCGGCGCACCCTTTTCGATCGTCCTGGTCGTTAGGTAGCGCAGGAATGCCTCATCGAGCTTCAGCAATCTGTCGAGCTCGTCGAGAATCGGCTTAGATCCCTCGAACTGGATCAGTGCATAGAACCCCATGCGCTTCTTGTCGATCTCGTAAGCCAACTCCCGCCTTCCCCACTTATCGATCGAAACGACCTCTCCGCCTCCGTCCTTGATGATCGCCGTCACTTTGTCGATCTTCTCGTTCGACGCAGCGTCCTCGAGCCCTGCATCCAGGATGAAGAGTATCTCATACCTCCTTGTGCCTGGCAATGTACTGGCGCCTCCTTTCCAACGTGGAACTAGACATGAAACCTTACATGGACGACATCGCCGTCCTGCACGACGTAATCACGACCTTCAATGCGCAGCTCACCATGTTCTCGCGCCGCCTCCCATGAGCTGAGTTCAAACAGGCGATCACAGGAGACGACCTCCGCCTTGATGAATCCCTTCGCCATATCAGTATGGATCCGGCCCGCGGCCTCCACCATCGGAGTACCTCTGATGAGAGACCAGGCGCGAGTCTCCGTGCCGACGATCGTGTAAAAGGTAATCAGGTCGAGAAGACAGTACCCCCGTTCCACCACTGTAGCGGCGTCGAACTCCTCGAGCCCCAGCTCCGCGCGGAACCGACCACACTCCTCGAGAGAGAGTTCAGCCAGCTCGCTCTCGGATTTCGCGGAGACGACGACGACCCCCCTCCCCTCTGACGCCGCTAACTCCTCCAGTATCCGGACACCCTCTATCTGTCCGGCACTGAGATCTTCTTCGCCGCAATTTGCCACGTAGAGTGTCGGCTTGGTGGTGAGGAGAAAGAGCTCGCGTGCCACTCCCGCGATCTCATCATCCTCCCGCGCCGCGGCGCTCGCCGTGCCATCATTGAGGGCAGCCTCGATCCGTCCCAGGGCTTCGAGTCTCTTCTCTGCCCCGGCGTCCCCGGTCTTGCCCGCCTTCCTCGTCTTCTCGATCTGTTTGGCGACGGTATCGAGATCGGCCAGTGCGAGTTCCAGATTGATGATCTCGACATCGCGACGGGGATCTATGCCCTGCTCCACGTGCGCCACGTTCTCATCCCGGAACAGGCGAACGACATGGAGTACGCAATCGACCTCCCGGATGTGGCCGAGGAATCGGTTCCCCAGTCCTTCACCCTTCGACGCGCCGCGCACGAGGCCGGCGATGTCGACGACTTCGACCCGGGCCGGAGTCAGCTTCTCAGGCTTGAGGAGCTCCCCCAGTCGGTCGAGCCGCTCGTCCCGCACCTCTACGATCCCGATGTTCCGATCGATCGTGGTGAACGGATATGCCCCGACTTCGGCGTCGGCCTTCGTCAGCGCGTTGAGCAACGTCGACTTGCCGACATTCGGCAATCCTATGATGCCGAGACGCATCATGTGACAGCACCGATCGCACGCTCAGTCACGAGCACAGGGTTGATCCGGCACCTTCGGCCGGCCTCCTAGCGAAAGATGCCGATGTATCCGTTCAGGACGACTATGAGAGGCGTGAAGACCAGTGAGACCACGGCCATGAGCTTGAGCAAGATGTTCATTGAGGGTGCCGACGTATCCTTGAACGGGTCGCCGACGGTGTCGCCGACAACGGCTGACTTGTGCGAGTCTGATCCCTTGCCCCCGAGATGCCCTGCTTCTATGTATTTTTTAGCGTTATCCCATGCCCCACCAGCGTTGGCCATGAAGATCGCCAGGGGCACTCCCACGACGAGCGAGCCCGCGAGCATGCCGCCCAGCGCTTCGAATCCAAATAGACTCCCCATGGCGATCGGGATGAGGACGGCGATTATCCCCGGCCCGATCATCTCGCGGAGAGCGCCAGCCGTAGTGATGTCGACACACCTCGCGTACTCCGCCCTCCCGGTCCCGTCCGCCAGCCCGGGAATCTCCCGGAACTGCCGCCGCACCTCCTCCACTACCCGGAACGCTGACCGGCCCACCGCGCGCATCGTCATCGATGCGAAGATATACGGGACGATGCCCCCCACGAAGAGCCCACCGATGACCCGCGGATCCATGATATCTATGCTGCGCAGTGGTGCGACCTGCGTGAACGCAGAGAAGAGAGCGAGGGCTGTGAGCGCGGCCGATCCGATGGCGAATCCCTTTGCGACGGCTGCCGTGGTGTTTCCCGCCGCATCGAGAGAATCGGTGATCCTCCGCACATCTGGCGCCAGGTGCGCCATCTCGGCGATGCCTCCAGCATTGTCTGCGATCGGCCCGTACGCATCGACCGCCACTGTAATCCCCGCAATAGATAGCATCCCGATGCCGGCGAGGGCAACGCCGAAGAATCCCACCGATTTGAACGAAATGATTATCGCCGCTGCTATGACGATGAGCGGAATGACCGTGCTCTTCATCGATATTGCGAGTCCGGCGATGATGTTGGTCGCTGTGCCGGTCTTCGAGGCCTCCGCTATCTCGCGTATCGAACGTCCTG
This sequence comes from candidate division TA06 bacterium SM23_40, assembly GCA_001303705.1. Taxonomy (GTDB): domain Bacteria; phylum LJUI01; class LJUI01; order SM1-40; family SM1-40; genus SM1-40. The sequence goes on along the minus strand of LJUI01000046.1, from coordinate 19,554 downwards.
ATGTGTAGTATTCGGCGACAGCTCCGATTACGAGCCCGGCCACGATGCCGGATAGTGTGGCGAAGAAGACGCGCAGATCGCCGTACCAGACAGCGCTCAATACGAAGGACCCGACGATGAACAGGAACGCGCTGCCGAAGGTGCCGTTTCTGAGTGCAGCCTGGGGATTCCCCCTGCTCCTGACCAAAAAGACCCCGATGAGCGACGAGACCAGACCGATCGCGGCGAAGAAGAAGACGAGCAGTATGCCGCGCAGCCTGGCGCCCTCGGGCAACACGGCCGCCGCGATTACGAGCCCGGAGATGATCGAACCGACATACGACTCGAAGAGATCCGCTCCCATACCCGCGACGTCGCCGACATTATCGCCCACGTTGTCGGCAATCGTCGCCGGGTTGCGCGGGTCATCCTCGGGAATGCCCCGTTCAACCTTCCCCACAAGATCAGCACCGACATCTGCCGCCTTGGTGTAGATTCCGCCGCCAACGCGGGCGAAGAGCGCAACCGAACTCGCCCCCATGCTGAACCCCGCGATCACCCCGGTCGCGCGCAACACCTGCTCCATCACGGTGCCGCCGTCGAACACTTCGATGTAGATGAAATAGAGAAGAGAGAGGCCGAATAGACCGATCCCTACAACCGTCAGACCCATCACGGCTCCACCCGGGAACGCGACGGCAAGAGCTTCACCGAACCCGATCTTGGCCGCCTCAGCCGTCCTCGTATTCGCTCTCGTCGAAATCTGCATCCCGAAGTACCCGGCAGTGACAGAACAGAGCGCCCCGACGAGAAACGCCACTCCGGTGGCGAGCGATGACGTGAACCCCTGAGTCCCGAGTCCGAAGACGAGGACCAGGAAGACTGCAGCAGCGAAGATCCCGATGGCCCTGTACTCGCGGTGGAGGAACGCCATCGCACCTTCGTGCACGGCGTCCGAGATGGCCACCATCTCCTCGCTGCCTGCGGGCTTGCGCATAACCCTTACCGCCGTGACCACAGCGAAGAACATCCCCAACAATCCTGCGGCTGTAGCAATCAGTATTGCTGTCATCCTAGCCCCTTCTCACCTCACTCGCATTCGTCGGGGAACGCCGGGTCGTTGATGATCGACATCGCCCTCATCGCTCCTTCTGCCACGTACAACAGCGCCCCATCCTCTGCGCGGGGAAGGATCGCCTCCACTATCTCCTCCTCGGACGGGGCGAACTCCCCGAGGACGAAGTCAGTGGAAGTTATTCCTTCAGGCAAAGGACCTATTCCGATCCTGAGCCGGGGCACCTCTTCCGACTGAAGGTGGTAGATAACCGATGCGAGGCCGCGGTGCCCGCCGTCCGACCCGCGCGAGCGGAGCCGCAATCTGCCGAGCGGCAGCTGATAGTCATCACAGATGATGAGCACTTCAGTGAGATCGAAGCCGTAGCGATCGATGGCCTCGAGAACCGCCTCACCACTCGCATTCATGAACGTGAGCGGTTTCAGAAGGAAGAGGATCCTGTCCTCCCAGGCCGCCCGCGCCAGAACGTACCGCCCCCTGCCGGGAGAGAAAGAAGCGGCAAGGCGGCTCGCCAGCCGATCGACGACACGAAAGCCCAGATTATGTCGGGTACGAAAGTGCTCCCTGCCGGGATTCCCGAGCCCGACAAGCAACGCCTCTCGAGCCGCCCACGGAACCTCCTCGCTCAGCCCTGACCTCCTTCCCTCTCCTCCTCAGGTGGAGCGCCCTCAGGAGGCGGTGCCTCAGCTTCCTCGCCAACTTCTTCAGCAACTTCCTCAGGAGGTGCCTCGGCGGGGGTTGGTGCGACAACATGAACTGTCGGGACAAGTACGCTGGCGACGGCCGTCATGGGATCTGTCACGAATTCTACACCCTCTATCTGGAGATCCGAAACGTGGATCGTGTCGCCGATCTTCAACTCGGAGACATCGACATCGAAATGTGAGGGAATGTCTGAGGGAAGACAGCGCACCTCCACCTCGCGGAGGTGGTGATCGAGGAGCCCGCCCTGTGTCTTCACACCGAACGCCTCTCCCATGATGCGGAGCGCGACCCCCACCGTGATCTCCTTAGTCATCGAGATCCGCTGGAAATCAATGTGGAGAAGTCTGCCGCTTCTCGGATCCCTCTGCACCTCCCGTAAGATCGTCTTCCATTCCTTCCTTCCCTGTCCGACAACCGCGAGATCGATAAGAGCGGTCTCGCCGCCGGTTCTCTGGAGCATCGCAACAAATCGCCGCAGATCGATCGACAGAGGGACCGTCTCCTCACCGGCACCATAGACAATCGCCGGTATCTTTCCTTCCCGGCGCAGCTGCTTTGCCACGCCCTTGCCTGTCTCCTCGCGGAGCTCGACCTCCAATCTTTCTTCCAGCATTCTCCACCCCTTACGCTTCCACGCCCCCGCCCGAATCAGCCCGTGCCCGCTGTTCCCGAAGGTCGGACTCAGGGCTCCGGGCCGGAGGCATCTCATTCAAACAGTGTGCTGACCGACTCCTCACTGTGAATCCGGTTGATGGCCTCCCCGAGAAGGGAGGCGACTGACAGGACTTCGATTTTGGGCGAGTCGAGTTGGGCCGCGAGCGGAATGGTGTTCGTGACAACGATCTTTCTCATGACACTGCCGTTCAGTCGTTCCAGTGAATCACCGGCGAACAGCGCGTGCGTACAACTGCCGTAGATCTCATCCGCGCCCTTCTCTCTCAGAGCCGCGGCCGCATCGAACATCGTCCGCCCCGTGCTCAGAATATCATCGACGATCACAACTTTCTTTCTATTCACCTCGCCAATGATGTTGAGCACCTCGCTCCTATCCGGCTCGGGACGCCGCTTGTCGATGATCGCGAGCGGCAGATTCCCCAATCGCTTAGCGAACGCGCGACATCGGCGCACACCTCCTGGATCGGGAGAGACGATGATGAAATCGGTCAGATCCTTCTTGCGGAAGTAGTCCATGATCACCGGCGAGGCATAGAGCTGATCGACTGGTATGTCGAAGAAACCCATGATCTGTTCGACATGCAGATCCATCGTCAACACGCGACTCGCACCGGATGTGACGAGCAGGTTAGAGACGAGCTTCGCCGAGATGGGGACCCGCGGCTCGTCCTTTCGATCCTGTCTCGCATAGCCGAAGTACGGCACTACCGCAGTGATACGCCAGGCAGACGCTCGCCTCATCGCATCGACCATCAGCAGCAACTCGAGGAGATTATCGGCCGGCGGGTGCGTCGATTGCACGACGAAGACATCTGTCCCACGCACGTTCTCATTGACCTTGATCCTGATCTCACCGTCGGTGAACCGACTGACAGACGCATCACCCAGAGTCAGCCCGAGGAAGTCACATATCTCCTTCGCCAACTCCGGATTCGAACTCCCCGAGAACACCTTCAACTCATCAGGCACGAGACTGCCCTCCCCGGAAATGAGTCAGAATGGATCGTGTGTCGGCTGAAACAGTGACTCTGGCTGGGGCGGGAGGATTCGAACCTCCGATGCAGGATCCAAAGTCCTGTGTCTTGCCACTTGACGACGCCCCACCCGCATGAATAGCAGGAAGATCACACCTCACGCCTCACCATCAAGCATTGCGGCACTGCTGTCTCACTCGAGACGAGCCGCCTCATGACAGGTGCTGAGCGCCCACGTGCGATGTCCGCGGTCCTCCATCGCCTGCCCGATCTCCCGTGCAGACTCCTCATCCTCTGCCAGCGCGAATATCGCGGAGCCGCTGCCAGACATGGATGCGCCCAGCGCAGAGAAGGAGAGGAGCTCCTCTTTGATCGAGCGAAGCTCCGGATACTCAGAGAAGACGATAGGTTCCAGAGCGTTATACATACCGGCTCCGATGCGAGCGGCATCGTTGCTCCGGAACCCGCTGATCGCCATATTAATCCGGGCACCAGCGTTTGTCAACTCCATTTTCGCCCGTCTATACGCGCCGTATGCCCACGCTGAGCTGACCTGGATGCCGGGATTGACCAGCACTATCCAGAGCGGAGGGGGGTCGGGAATCGGTTCCAGACGATCGCCTCTGCCACTGGCGACCGCAGCCCCGCCACGGAGGAAAAACGGGACGTCAGAACCCACAGTCGCCGCAATCTGGGCGATCTTCGAATGATCGAGCCCGGCCCACCAGAGCAGATTGAGCGCGCGGAGGACGGTGGCGGCGTTGGAACTCCCCCCGCCCAGGCCGGCAGATACCGGTATCCTCTTCTCGATCCTGATGCGCGCACCGCGCCTCGATCCCGCGGCACCGGACAGGGCGCGTGCTGCCCGTACGACTAGATTGCCCTCATCAGTGGGGATCTCTGGATCATCACACTCGACGACAAGCTGAGGTCCGTCTATCGCTTCAATCTCTATCGCGTCCGCCAGACCTATGGTAGTCAGCACGGTTCGGATGTCGTGATAACCATCCTGGCGCCGGCGGACTATCTCCAATCCGAAATTCACCTTCGCAAACGACTCGAGCCGCATCACCCCCAACGGGCGACCTCCTCCTCAACCAGAGTGCAGATGACGTGTCCTACCGCGACGTGCGCCTCCTGTATCCGCTGTGGGTCGCGGGAGGGGACGACAATCGACCAGTCCGCTTGCCGGGCGAGTTCTTCTCCCCCGAGGCCCGTGAAGACGACAGTCGCCAGGCCAATCTCTTTAGCCTTCGCTATGGCTCGGATCACGTTCTCGGAGCGGCCGCTTGTGCTCAGCCCGAAGAGCATATCTCCTGGTTTTCCCAACGCCTCCACCTGCCGCAGAAATACCCACTCCCATCCGCGGTCATTGGCCACCGCAGTAACCACAGAGCTGTTGGTGCTCAGAGCCCGCCGTTGCCGCAGAGGAGGATCTTCCCGTCTCGGCGCACGGTCTCGACGACCGCGACCGCGATGGCGGCGATCACATCTGATGCGCTGGCCGCCAGCTCCTCCTTGAGCTTGGCGCTCTCGCGCAACGAGGCCCGCACGATTTCGATCTTCTCTTCCACGGCAAGACCTATGTAAAGGAGTTCCGTTACCCACAGCGGGATCGCGCCATGAAGGCTACCGAGGCCGGTGCCTCACATACTCCTCGATCGCCTCCCGCCAGTGGCGCAGGCCACTGCCGAATACCTCGCGCCACGCCGAATTGTCGAGCACTGAATATGGCGGACGAGGCGCCGGCCTCGCCAGCCGTTCTGAGGTCGTGGGTACCACCTCAATGTCTTCGATGCCGGCGAGATCCAGGATATGTCGGGCGAATTCAAACCACGAGCAACTTCCATCATTGGTCACATGATACGTGCCGAACCGCCCGCTCTCGACGAGCCTGAGGAGTGCGGGGGCGAGATCTTTCGAATAGGTCGGGGAGCCCACCTGATCGTCCACTATCTCCAGTCGCGGCCGATCCCGGGCGAGGCCGATGACCTTCTCCACGAAGTTCGCCCCGTGTTCACCGTACAGCCATCCGGTGCGCACTATGTAGTGTTGCGCCGCGAGCTCCCGAGTATACACCTCACCACGGAGTTTCGACTTCCCGTACACGCTCATCGGCCGCGGCTCATCCTCCACCCGATACGGGCTGGCACTCTTCCCATCGAATACATAGTCCGTACTCACATAGAGCATCGATGCTCCGGAGCGGTGTGCCCCTTCCGCAACGTGGCGTGTCCCTTCCCCATTGACCTGAAATGCCTGATCGACATGAGACTCGCAGCCATCAACATCAGTGTAGGCCGCAGTGTGAATGATAGCATCAGGCCGTATCTTCTCGATGAGAGCCATCGTCGCCGGCCCATCGGTGATATCGACCTCCTCGATGTCGATCGGGTGGAGTTCGTGCCGCTCCCGGATCAGGGCAGAGAGGTCCGTTCCCAACATACCGCGCGCCCCCGTCAACAGGACCCTCACGCTTTTCCCCTCCGCTGCCGCGCGACCAGGACATTCGCCTCGTGAAGCATCTCCACCGACTCGCCCGCGTCCGCCCACCAACCTTCGAGGATCGAGTAGTGCATAGACCCATCACGGATGTACGCGTTGTTCACATCGGTGATCTCCAGCTCCCCTCGCTCCGATGGCTCCAGTGTCCTGATGATCTCAAAGACTCGATTGTCATACATGTATATCCCGATGACCGCGAGATTGCTCTTCGGTTCCTTCGGCTTTTCCTCGATGTTGATGATCCGATTCCCGACGAGCTCGGCAACGCCATACGCTGCGGGGTTCTCCACCTCCTTCAGCAGAATTCTCGCCCCGGATCCCTGTCGCCGGAATTCCTCCACGGCGTCGCCGATGCCGCGCTCGAGGATATTGTCCCCCAACATCACCGCGATCGGCTGCCCCTCAACAAAGTGCTCGGCAAGGCCGACCGCCTCGGCAATGCCACCTTCGCGTTCCTGGTAAGCATACCGCAGATGCTTCAGTCCGAACTCTCGCCCGTTTCCCAACAGGCGGAGGAAATCGCCCGCGTTCGTCCCGCCTGTCACGACCATGATATCTTCTATCCCCGCGTCGACGAGTGTCTGGATCGGATAGTAGATCATCGGCCGATCGTACACCGGCAACAGGTGTTTATTCGTGATCTTGGTGAGCGGGAAGAGTCTCGTCCCGAGCCCTCCGGCAAGGATGACACCTTTCATCGATCCCTTCCTTCCGTTAGTGCAAGAGGAGAACCGCGTCTCGTCTCCTGGCGAGTAAGCAGCTAACTGGCCTCACGGTGGATCGCACGGGCGAACTCCTGCAGGCGATCGGCGTCCTCCTCCAGGACATTGCCTGTTACCACGAACGTTGCTCCTGCCTCCACTATCTTACCGGCCTGTTGGGGTGTCTTGATCCCACCACCGACTATAAGCGGAATGGAGATATATGAGCGCACGGCCTCGACCATCGCCGTGGGAACGCTGTGACCGGCGCCGCTCCCTGCGTCGAGATACGCCATCTTCATCCCCAGAAACTCCCCGGCCAGCGCATGGGCCATGGCGATGTCCGCCTTGTCCCGGGGAATCGGCAGCGTGTGGCTCATGTACCCCACGCTCGACAGCGTACCGGACTCCACGATCATGTACGCCACCGAAATCACCTCTACTTCGTACCGCTTGAGCAGTGGCGCTGCCTTCACATGTTCACCGATCAACAGATCCGGATTCCGGCCGCTCACGAGCGACAGGTAGAAGATGGCGTCGGCATGGCGCGACACCTGACTGGCGCTGCCAGGAAACAGGATGACGGGAACCGTCGCCGCCTTCTTCACGGCAGCGACTATCTCGTCGAACTCATCTGAGAGGAGAAGGCTCGACCCCACGAGGATTGCATCCGCACCACCGTCTGACGCCTCTCGGGCCATAGCACGGAGCCTTGCGGTATCGAGTCGGTCGGGATCGAGGAGGACCAGATAACCAGCGCCCTTCTCACGAGCCACATCCATCAGATTCTCAAAGACAGATGGTCGTCCCCCCATTGTTTCTCTCCCGGAGCAGAGCCCACTCTCTGCGCTGCAGTCGGCAGCCGATAGAGCCGGTCGATATTCCCACGCAGACGGATGGATGGCGCTACTGCAGCAAGTGTCTGGCGATCTTCAGAAAACGCGGACTCGATGTGATGATTGCCCTCACTACCTGGTATGGATCGATCGACCGGACATCCCCTTTTGCGAACAGCTTACTTCCAACATCGAGGATCGCCTCGAAATCCGCGTCTGTCAGTTTGAGGAAGACATCGCGGATACGGGCGCGGAATCGGATGTCTTTACCGATCGTGCGTTCCCACTCATCCTGGTAGGCGGCGAGGCGCCTCCCGGAGACATCCCCCTCGCGCAGTGCCGCTGCGGCGATCTGCCCTGCCATTGTTCCCGACGCGAGGGCGTTGATGATACCGGCGCCCGAGATCGGGTCGGCGACGCGAGCGGCATCGCCGACGAGAAGGAGACCGTTGCCGACGAGGCGCTCCTGGGGTTTCGCGGGGACGCCTCCCACCATCCGCTCCAATCTCATCGCCCCCGGAAACCGCTGATCGAGAAAGCGCTCGAGATATTCGAGCGCGCTCTGTTTCGCCGTGACCGGCGAGATCCCCACCCCGACGTTCGCCGTCCCCCTTCCCTTGGGGAAGACCCACGCGTACCCTCCCGGCGCGATCTCTCTCCCCGCCGTGAACTCCGGGTAGTGCTCTTCAACGTCCGCACCGGCCACCAGATATTGCACGCAGCTGTGGATCTCCCCGGGTTTCAGCCTCGTATCGAGCCCGGCCCATCGCCCGACTCGGGAACGAAACCCATCAGCCCCGATGACCAGGCGCGCCTCGATGGTCCCCTTCTCATCGCCGCGCCGAACCTCGACCCTGTGGAGTCCATTCTCCCCGGGGCTGACCCCAACCGCCTCCAATCCCACCTGTACCCGCGCCCCAGCCGCGGCTGCCAGGGCCGCAAGATCGCGATCGAAGACTTTTCTCTCGAGGATGTACCCGGCATCCGGATAGTTGACGCGGACACGGCGGCCGCTGGGAGAGACAAAGATCGCTCCCTCCACCCTCGATGCTACCCACTTCGGGTCGACATCGACGAATTGGGCGAGCGTTTCTTTTCCCACCCCCTCGGCACAGACGAGGGGCACGCCGATCTCCCAGTCTTCCTCGATGAGGAGGACACTGGCCCCGCCTTCGGCTGCCGCCCTGGCGGCCATCGACCCGGCCGGGCCTGCTCCCACGACCACACAATCGTGAGGCGACGCTTCCGTCCAGGAGATGTCCCGCGTCGGTGAATCCGTCGTCTGCGGCATCGTGTTTCGAATATCCTCCGACGATTCCTCGTCTCTCTGCTGCCCCTTCGGCCAACATCCGAGGTGCACGTCCCCTGTCATGCGATTGGGACTGCGTGTACCGTGGCCGAGCGAGATGCCCGGAACCGGTTCCCGGCGTTCGACATGGCGCGAGCCGGGATCTCGGTCGCAGACGGCGCTGCTAACCGTGGCAAAGCCGGCAATCGGAACCCACATATGCTCACGGCGAACGTGAGTATATCCCAGGGGCTCGGCCCCAGTCAACAACAGATCGGACAGGGTCGCCCGTAGATCACACCCGGCCCGTACGGGGTGTCAGGGCGAATAGGCCGGCCGGAGTCGATGACCCATTGTGCCAGCCGCGGGAGGACAAGTCAAGGCGGTATATCGCTCAGTCGGCCTTCGTGTGGAGTCCCCGTGGGGGATACCACCGGAGAGAATATCAGATGAGCTTGTATGTCAGCCCCAGAGACAGGGTCTGCTTGAACCGCGACCTCAGATCGATCTCCTTGTCATAGAGGAGCTGCATGTAGAAGTTCACCATCACGTAGGTGTTTATGTTGGCAGTCAAGATGTTCTCCCAGTCGACATCGGGGGATTTCCAGTAATCTTCGTTCGGCAGGCCCTCCAACTCGTCGGACTCGGAATAGAATAGGGCCTTGAAGACGGTCAACTTGCTGGCGAAGGTCATCTGCTCATCGGCGAACGAAGTCCGGAAATCGCTCACGAATTCGAGTCCGCCATCGTAAGCGGTCTGGGTCTCGCGCCGCTCGGCAAGGGTATCCACAAGCACGTCGCGGTCGATGTACTGCCTCGAACCGGCACCGAGGCGGGCCACCCACTCCCGACCTTCTTCCCCGATCAGAACCCTCGCCACGCCGAACGTCTCGGTGAGCGTCACTGGATTGAGGTACCGGTCCTTTGTCGGATCGCTCGCATCCAGAAACTGTGTCTCCACTCTGCCACCCAAGAAGGGATCTGCAAACGCTCCGAGCGTGAGCCGAAGGACCGACTCGAGTTCGATGAGATCTGTCGCCTTCTGCGGTTTGGCCCAATGCTTGGTTTCGCTGTCTTGGCTGTGGGTCTGACCGAACGAGAGCTTCAGCGTGCTCTTGCTGTGGAATCGGTCGGACAGCTGTCGTTCTGCAAGCGAATTGGAGTTGAATGCCCAAGAGATAGACCCGGCCTCTCCACCCACCCAGCTGTCGCTGTAGGCGTTCTGCGTCAGCATGAGATTTGCGTCGACGGCCAGGGCCCACGGCTCTGCCGGGACTGACGAGGCCGCGACCAGGGCCCACATGCCTGCGAGCACAGCGAACATGACTCTCATCTCTTTCCCTCCCATCCTCTAGAATGACCTATCCCTGCGACCCCAGTTCCCTCCGAGAGGCCGTGACTGCCGGAGCCGTGCACCTATGCTGGTCTCCCATATTCCACTGCGCAGTATCCCATATCCCACTCGGCAGTCTCCCCTGACACGCAGCGGAGAACGACCTCACATCCTCGCTGAACGTGAGGGGCGGAGGTCTTCGTCCCCCCTTCAGAGGACCTTCTGGAACACCTGCTGCTTCTTAATGACCGTGTACCCGATCTTCTCGTAGAAGACGCGAGCCCCCTCCCGGACAACGTTGGACCGGAGATGGACTGCCCAACACCCCCTGTCCCGAGCCCACTGCTCGGCAGTCTCCATGAGAAGTCGGCCTATCCCGGTCCGCCGATACTCCTCATCGACGATCAGCCCCCCAACCTCTGCACGCAGCCCGCTCTCTATCAGCAGGCGAAGGTAGGCGTGGACGAAGCCTACGATCTCACCGTGCGACGATTCTGCCACGAAGCCGACGTGATGCTCGTTCTGCTCAATCTCCTCGAGACGTCGCAACACCTCGCGCCGGGATACGCGGTACCCCAGCTGGTGGTACAGCTCGGCAACACGAGACGCATCCTCCCTCCTCGGCAACCGAACCGTACCCTGTCCGCTGACAGTTGCCTCTTTGCTTCCCTCGCTGCTGGGCATCGGCTCCTCCAACGCCGCGGGCCCGGATCCGCAGCTTCCTCGTGGTGGGGGCAGGACCGGCCATCGAGATCGCCGGCGATCAGCCGACAAACCGGTACATCAACACGCTGTCCAGATACGTGCCACCAGCCACCTTCATGTCCTTAGGACATCTACCCTCTTCCTCGAATCCCAACTTGCTGTACAGTGCGATAGCTCTCGCATTTGTAGAGAAGACAGCAAGGGTGATCTTCTCTACGAGAGGACTCTCTTCCGCCCAGTCGATGAGGGCCTGGAGCAGGGCGGCCCCCACCCCCCTGTCCCGCCATTCTTTGCGGACGAACATCGAGAGCATCCCGCTGTGAGCGGTACGCCTGTACCGCCCGTTCTCGAACTCGAGCAATCCTATCGTCTGACCGCCGACCTCGGCAACAAGATAGATGCAGCCCGGCTTCTCTGCGTGGCCCCTGATCGATTTCTCCTCATCCTGTTCAGATGATTCGAATTCGTCGGGCTCGACGAGCGTGAATCGCCCTTCTTCGACGATCCCTCGCTTCGCATCGACGAGTCCGGAGGCATCCTCGGGCTCAGCGCTTCTCACGAGGACCTCCTCGCCGGTCTTCAATCCATACCCTTTCGGGGGTATCGTACTCACGACGAACCTCCGCCATCCGCACAGCACCTCACGGCCGATGCCAGCCATAGATCCCTTCTGCAGCCGCCCATAAGGTACGTCAAGGTGCGTCAGTCCGACTCGCGTGCCATCGCTCCCCCCTCCATGCCCATAACCTTCATGGCGGCGAAGAGCGCCAACAAGTTGGCCGGCAGCTGAAACAACCACATCCCCACTATGTTGCCAAAAGATGTGAGATAGCCTCGCGCGATATAGTGCAGGGGGACGAATATCAGCGGGCTCCACACGATAGCCAGGAGATAGGTTGCAGCGAACTCATCCCTCACCCGCAGCGACAGTCTATCGCGAGCAAGCCGCCGCACGAAGAGGCTCCATACTACGAACGCCGCCAGAGTGAGGGCCGCAGCCACCGGGACCTGGACAGCGATCTGGCCGGCCGTCCCCACGAGGTGATAGACGCCGAATCCCACTACGACCGAAACGATGTTTGTCACTGCCAGCACAAAGCCGTGCAACAGGATCCGGATTGCCTTCACAACCGCGCCCTCCCGGACAACGCGAAGATCGATGCGTAAGGACAAACGGAACCCGCCGGTGATATCCCGCGCCGCAACTGCGCCACTGCGGCCCTCACATCACTCTCCGGAGGCATAGATGCTCACGGCGCGACCAGGCGCCGGATCCTCTCTACCCTGTCCCCATGGGCCGGGCGCCCGGAGACAGGATTCCAGTCCCCGTGCAGCTCCCGATGGTACACCGGCTTCTCTGTCCTGTACAGGACACCTATAGGCAGGCGATCTCGATACCTGGCAATAGCGACAGCATCCTCGAAGCTCGCCGGTATGCTTTCCATTATCTCTACTTTTGCGTTGTACTCCTTGTACGTGTCATGGAAAGTCACACAGGGCTGGAGTACCTGCACAAAGGAGAATCCTTCGTGGACAACGGCGTCGACCATGACTTCAGCAAGATGGTCGACCTTACCCGAATAGCCACGGGCGACGAAGGTCGCCCCGGCCTCGAGCATCAGGGTCAGCGGATTGAGCGGCTCCTCAATGCTCCCTCGCGGAGTAGAACGGCCCCGAAATCCTTTCTCACTCGTGGGCGTGTACTGCCCTGTCGTCAATCCGTACACGCCGTTGTCATGGACCACAACTGTGATGTCGGCATTCCGCTTGGCGCCAAAGATCATATGCGCGATCCCCTCGCCGAAGGCATCACCATCACCTGCGAATGCCACAACTTTCAATTCCGGGTTCGCGACCTTCATCCCCTGGACTGTCGCCATAGATCTCCCGTGGATGGAGTAGAGTCCGCTCAACTCGAGGTAGTCGAATATCTTCGCATGGCAGCCGATCCCGGCAGATATCATGATCCTCTGTCTCTCGATCCCCTGCTCCTCCAGTCTCCCGACCGCCCTTTTGAACGCGTTGAGTATCCCGAAATTGCCACAACCCGGGCACCAGGTATTCTCGGCATAGGTCGTGAGATCACCCATCTCAACTCTCCCTCTTTATTGCGTCGGCGAGCTCGGCAGGCTCGAAAGGCCTGCCATCGTATCGCTTGACCGTCGCCGTCGGCTCGATACCGGCCTTCTCCCGAAGCAGTGAGGAGAACGTTCCCAGGCAACTCTGCTCTACGACAATGGCCTTGCTGCCCCTGTACCGTTCGAGTTCCCAGACCGGGAGCGGCTCCAGGTACCGCGGCTGTACTACCGTCGCCTCTATGCCACCGACCCTCAGCGCCTCCAGGACACTCATCGTCGTCGAGCCGTAGGCGAAGATCGCCGGACCTCCCTTCCCATAGACATTGACGGTTCGCACTCCTCTCATGTGCTCCGCCAGCGCCTCGCCCTTCCTTCTCCTCTTTTCGTGCATCTTCGCGATCAGCTCCGCCTTCTCGGTCGTAATCCCCAACTCATCATGCTCATAGCTGTTCCATTTGATCAGCTTATCTGATGGAGGGAAGAGGAGCGGCGATACCCCGGAAGGCGTGTCGAGATACCTCTTGTATTCGCCCTGGCCGTGCATCTCAGGCTCTGCCTGCTCCACCCTCGATAGATCGATCTCGACTGTCATCGTGCTCTCGGATAGGTGCTTCTCGGTGAGAAGAATGCCCGGAGTCTGAAACCGCCAGACAAGACCCATCATTTCGGCAGCGAGATAGAATGCCTCTTCTACGCTCCCGGGTGATCCCGCGATCCCGGGAAACTCGCCGTGCCCCTGGCCCAACGCGAATCTCAGATCCCCCTGCTCCGTATATGTGGGCACACCTGTCGACGGCCCGGGTCTCGACGATAGCACACAGAGAAGAGGCGCCTCCACCATGCCCGCGAGAGAGAACGCCTCCTCCATGAGCGCGAATCCGCCGCCGCTACTGCCGACCATTGCCCGTGCACCGGCAAATGAAGCACCGATAGCCATGTTGATCACGGCGATCTCGCTCTCAGGATGAACGACCGTCACGCCGAGGTCCCTGTCGTGGGCGGCGAGGTAGTGGAGAATGGACGACGAAGGTGTCATGGGATAGGCGAAATAGACGTCCAGTCCTGCTGCCGACGCTCCCAGCGCGATGGCCTCGTTCCCCGTCAGGAGCGGGCGCGCGTGATCCCCCTCTTCCACGGCGAATCTCCCGCCCATCTCGGGGTAGAGTATGTCGTACACGGCGTTGGCATAGTTGAGGTTGCTCTCCACATCTCTTGCGTACTCATTCTCGATCAAGTTCCCCAGACGTTCTTTCTCCATCCCGATGGCAACCGCCAGCGCCACCACTGCCCCCACCCCCAGCCTCAGATCGGGCTTCGGATACTTCTTCGCCTCCGTTGTGAACGGGACCCCGATGCCGTCGCCATCGTCCACCTGATCAGAGTTATAGACGAGGATCCCCCCGTCAGCCACATGACCTGCATGGATGTCGTAACTCCTCTTGTCCAGGGCTACGACAACATGACCCTGCATGTGGTGGCTCGTGACGTCCCGTGTCGCCGTGCTGATGACAGAGTAACTGTGCCCGCCCCGTATGAGGCTCTGGTAGTCATCCATCTCGAAGACGCGGCGACCCATCTGAGAAAAGAGCCGTGCTGCGACAGATCCTGCTTTCTTCACACCGGCTCCTGCTTTCCCCCCGACAAAGAACGTGAAGACCTCTCCGTTCATAGCATTCCTCCGGCTGCAGTCCTCTCAGTACTCTCAGTAACAGACGCTGCTGCGCTCGCCCCCGCCACTCACTCCTCCCCGAAGTCCCGCGTCATGCCCCGCTGCTCACGGGCCCGCCTCTCTCCACGGCCACCGAACGGGGAATGAAGAGTCGAACGCCACGAGGATCCGAAGCGCGGCGACAAAGGCAAGCGGGCTACGACAATGCGCCGATCATTTCAAAACGGCTCGCCTTCACGGTAGCACGAATGCATCCCGATCTGCAATACTTCTGATCGGCATTCATACACGGGACCCCGATGGACAGCGGGAGCACCAGCGGCGTCCCTGGATCTCGAGACTCGATTGGGTCGATATTCTTTCGCCTTGACATTCGAGGCCGCACCTGCTATCAGTTCACGCATCACACCGCGAAATCAATCTGGCAGGTGGAGAAAGGGGGATCCGGAAATGTTCAGAGAGTTCAAGGAGTTCGCGGTACGCGGCAATGTTGTGGACATGGCCGTCGGTATCATTATCGGCGCCGCCTTTGGCACCATCGTCAGATCGCTCGTCGCGGACATCATCATGCCGCCGGTAGGCCTTCTCCTGGGCAATGTCGACTTCACCAATATGTTCGCGCTACTGAGACAAGGCGCGACCGCCGGCCCCTACGCGTCTCTCGCCGACGCCCAGACAGCCGGCGCCGTGACGATCAACTATGGTGTCTTCATAAACACGATCATCAGTTTCGTGATCATCGCCTTTTCAGTCTTCCTCATCATTCGCTACCTCAACAGGCTGAAGCGGAAGGAGGAAGCGCCTCCGGAGGAACCGACTACCAGAGAATGCCCCTACTGCTTCTCCGCCATTCCCCTCAAGGCCACCCGCTGCGCTTTCTGCACCTCCGAGCTCCAGGCAGGATAGCCGCTGTATGCACGACGAGGCGCCGGGAGCGCGAAATCCCGGCGCCTCGCTCTACCTGATACAGGCGCTCCTTCCGGAAGGCGGCGCCAACCGCGACCGAGACCTGGTCCCCGACTCGCAATCGGCCCGGCTCCGGGAGAAGACGTCAGCTCCGAGAGAGACCCTCCCTATGTCGATATCGGCGGATCTGCAGCGGCATTCTCCTCCCTCTCCCCGCGCGATGACTGCAGTCTCAATCGCTGCTCGGCCGCCCGCAGTATGCCATCCAGCATCTCCGCATAGGGGATATCCACCGTTTTCGCCATCTTCGCCAGATGCCCGTCCCAACACCATCCAGGGTTGGGATTCACCTCGAGCAGCTTCGGGTTGCCGGCCCCATCCAGCCTCCAGTCGAATCGGCAGTAATCCCTGCACTCAAGTCGCTCGAAGAGCTTGAGACACCACTCGATGATGAGCTTCTCGGTCTCATCCGGCAGCTCCGCGGGTATCGATCGTATCTTCCAGTACGGCGAATCCGGCATCCACTTCGCCTCGTACCCGCATATTCGAGGGAGTTCGGGGGGAAGCGTCGAATAGTCTTCCTCGATGATCGGAAGGGTCCTGTACGACTCGGGCGGGTTCCCGATGATGCCGAGGCTCAGGTCCTTTCCGGTCAGGAACTCCTCAACCAGGATCGGCTTCTCGTAGCCGAATCTCTCTCGTATCTCTGAGATGGCGTCGACGAGCTGCTCGATACTGTGGCAAACACTCCTCTGCGTTATCCCGAAGCTGGAGTCGCCGACATTCGGCTTGACGATCACAGGAAACGCAAAGGGAAGCTCGAATGCCTTGTCTTCAGGCTTGATGAAGAACGCCTCCGGAACAGGGATCTCCATCTCCTTCGCGATTCCCCGGACGAGCGATTTGTCGTAGCAGTACGCGAGACACTGCGGGCCGGCACCCGTGTACGGGATTCCCAGAACTTCGAGCAAGGAAGGCACATGAAGCTCCCTCGTGGCGTCATTGCTGAAACCCTCATCGCAGAGATTGAAGACCATATCGATCTTCGGCTTCGCCCTTAACAGATCCTGGATCAACGTGTCGTGGTTATCCAGATACGTGAACTGATAGTCCTGCATATCTCGAAGAGCGCTCTTCAGCTGATCGATCGTGTAGATGTCATCTTCGTCGAAGACCTTCGACGGCTTCAGCAGATCGGGCTTCGTGGGGTCGCCGAGCACCACGACGATATGGCTTGCTTGCTCTTTCCTGCGCCTCACAGGCGACCATTCCTTTCTCACCACGGCAGTCGCGACAATCCGCCGCTCCATCATCCCCAGATCCTGGTTCCGCTCGGACTCGGGCGAGATCTCTCCATGGAACGTTACGTCGCTGAAGCCAGCCGCTTCCAGCAGCTCGGTCAAGCTCTGACGACTGTAGAGTCTCTCAGCGTAGAAGTGGTCCGCGACCACACCTTTTTCCACGTGAGTCACGACCTCTCGTGAGATGAGCCGCTGCCCATCCACTGACAGGCAGCGCTCCCGGCAGACGAACTGCTTCTTGTCGATCCATTCCCACGACCGGGGCTGGAACTCCCGCCTCAGGTATTTCCCGTCGGCGACATCGATGAGAACGCGCCCCCAGGGTTTGAGGACTTTCTGAACCTCCCTCAGGACCCGCATATCGTCCTGGGCAGTCTCGAAATAGCCGAAGCTGTTTCCCAGAATCATCACGGCACTGAACGTGTCGGCAGGGTACGGGAGTTTTCTCGCGTCTCCTTCCCTGAATCTGATGGTCAGTCCTTCCTTCCTGGCCTGCGATCTCGCCTTCTGAATGAGGTAGTGGGAGCGATCCAGACCCTCGACGTTCCGCACCCCCCTTCTCACGAGCTCGAGGCTGTGCCGTCCCTGGCCGCAGCACAGATCGAGGACCCTATCTTCGGGAGTCAGCTTCAGTATCTCTCCGAAGAGGTCGACCTCCTTCGCGGTGATCCGCTGATCGTCGATCACATCGGCGTCCGTCTTCAGGTAGACTGAGCCAAAAATCCGCCGCCACCAATCGGCGTGCACATGCTCTTCCAGGCTCGAAACAGGCCCCAGTGATTTCGTCGCCGCTGAGGGAGCCTTCGCCTTCTGGGAACGCCTGTTTCTCGGTGTCTCTTCCTTCATCTCCCTCCCCCTGCCGTCAGATGCGCGCCCTCTGCACTGAGGACGAAATCCGCAACGCCCGAACTCCGTTCTTTGTTCCCTCGTTCTTCGTTTCAGCCAGCGGGAGTCTACCGCAACACGATTCCAGAGAGTATGCCTCGCCGAACACCCCACTCCTCTGCGATCTGTGAACTCAACCTCACCGCTATCCTACCGCGGTTGATGGCTATCGTGTCAACCTGTCCGAGGACGACCTCTCTTCGCCCCACCGATATGTCGTTCAGCCGTTCTCCTCTCACCCCCAACCCGTTTCGCATCGTCCTGTGTCCGAAGATGCTCCCTCGGAACGCCGAACGCCATGACTGGCATACCCGGGAAGGCCACCGATGAATCGGAGTGCCCCAGGACAATACCATCGCTGAGAGCGAGGACTGTCTCCTGCAATCTCCCGAAGGCATTGTATATTTTAGCTATCGGCTGTCTCGCCTTGACGAGGTCGCCCGGTTTAGCCCGGAATCTGATAATGCCACTCGTAGAACAGAGAGGTCTATCAGAATATGCCAAGATCCTCCCCTCATATGCTTCTGGCAGTGGATATGCAAAAGGCTCGTCCCCCGGCTCCATCATTTCCAGATCAGATAGAATATTCCCGAGGGATTCGATTCCATATTGGATATTCTTCTCGTTGACAACGAAGGACTCCCCCAGTTCGAGTGTGAGTGCCGGCACGTCGTTCTTGAGCAAGTTGTAGGTCAAGGCTCCTTCCAGCCCGTCGGTCTCGCGGACGATCAGGAGCCCCGTCTTGCCGGCGAAGCTTCTGGCCTTCTCACACACCTGTTCGCGTTGAATGTCCGACTCAGGATCAATGACGGTGTAGGGGATGGATCGTATCCAGTCATTGTGGAGATCTACGACGAGCGCAGGATTCGTCTGCATAATGGACGTGAATATCTTATCTGCTATTCTCTCACCCAGAGATCCGCTCACGTTTCCCGGGAAAGATCGATTGAGGTCCTCTTTCGTGAGGGTGATGTTCCGAGAACTGGTCTCGAACCCGATTGGATTCATCAGGGGAAACGAATAGAGAGAACCTCTCGACAGGCCTGACCGACGTATTCTCTTGAAGATCTCCTGGATGATGACGGCGCCTCCCACTTCATCACCATGACCACAGGCAGTCACCCAGAGGACGGGACCCGGCCGGGAACTCTCCGCTGCCATGAAGGGCAGGCGTCTGCGCGACAGATCCGATCCCGTCAAAATCTTCAGAAACGAATATCTGACATTCGTGCTTCGATTCGTCTCTTTTCTTCTGATCGCCCCCATATCTCCGCCTTCCTTCTGCCGAATCTCCATCGCTGCCGGGCGATAACGCTCAGCAGTCAACCGAGGCTCCCGATATACTGGATCACGATCCGCTCAATGGTGTACAGTCCCCGCTGCCCGATCTCTCCGAGGTCCGGCCCCCTCGGCGCAGGTGCCCTGTCCCGGAGTCGATAGGACCGGGCGCCACGCTCGGAACTGCCCCGCGGCGACCCATTCGAGGATGTCGAGTCCCATCGGGATGACAGTCCCAACCTGCCGGCGCATATTCCGGACTCCATCACGGGCCTGATGCAGCCGGCCATCGGGCGCGGCCCGTCAGTCGCCGATGAGTTCACCGATCACCCTGGGCACCGCTTTCAGCGCCGCGTCGAGTTTCACTCCATCCTTTCCGCCGGCCTCGGCGAGATGAGGCTTGCCTCCCCCACCACCTCCGGCGATCTTCGCCACCTCCCGCGCGATGTCGCCTGCCCTGAGCCTCCCCGCCTTCACCAGATCCTCACTTACGAACGCTACAAAAACCGCCTTCCCTTCGATCAGAGCGCCCAGCACTCCAGCCATCGCCTCGGGATGCTCGCGTCTCATCGCATCCGCCATCTCCCGCATGATCTCTTTACTCTCCACGTCCACCCGGCTTGACATCACCGTGACGCCCTTGACGGTTGCCGTCGCGCCC
>LJUI01000045.1 GCA_001303705.1 candidate division TA06 bacterium SM23_40 | reverse complement strand
CTCCTGTGGCGCGCGCCTGGGGGCAGAGTCCGGAGCCACCCGGACTGGTAAGCTGGTTTGCCGCCGACTATGACTCCGGGGCTGCCCAGGCCCGGATCCTCAACCATCCCATGAGCCCCGTGCCGATGCTCAGCCACGGGATACTCTGGCCGGACACGGTGCCCATCTTCCCCGGTGAGGGACTGATCTACAACATGTTCGGTATCCAGCCAGCGACGGTCGGGATATTCGTCAACGAGGATCCTGAAGGGATGCCGGGCGAATGGGCTCCCCTCGAGTTCGAGATAGTCAACACTGGAGTTGTCGAATCGTTCTTCGACATCTTTCTCTGGAACGATCTCGGATGGCCGATGGGCACGCAGAGCTACGGCGTGCTGCTGTACCCGGGTGAGAGCTTCTTTGCCATGACCGAGGTCCATATACCTCTATGGGCGCCAGCCCATACGGTCTGTCCTGTCGGAGCATCAGCTTCCAGCTGGGACGACGAGTATAAGCACTGGGCACTGCTGAGCGTGATGCCGGACGTGACGATCGAGCTCGTGCCCCTGGCCACCGTCCTGCACCACGGAGAAAACCTGCAGCTGATCGCACATCTGCGCAACAACACGGCGATCCCACAGACCATCGAGGCCTGGACCGAAGTCATACTGCCGAATGGCAATCCGTATGGGGGAAATCCTGTCGCTGGACCCAAGACTCCTACCATCGGCCCTTACGGGGTGATCGTGCGCGACGTGTCACACACGGTGCCGGGAGCCGCGCCGCTCGGCACCTACTACTACACGGGATATCTGGGTGAGCCCGGCACCAGCGACATCCTCGACTGGAACGGCTTCAGCTTCGACATCGTCGAGTGATGCGCCGGCGAGATGAGATTACGACAACGGCTCACTCGTGACGAACCACCTGGAGCACTGAAGGCGGCAAGACCGATCAAGCTTACGTTGCCGATTGGAAGAGAGAGCGGGATGACGAATCCCGCTCTCTCCGTGTCTGGGCATATCGCCACGTGACCCCGGACGTGACCCCGGCCCTGGAAAGAGAGTTTCCAGGTGCGTAGCACTGTGTGAAGCCGCGGCAAGAGTCTCCTTGACAATGTGGCGTCATCTGTGATATCATCAAAACGGTGGATAAGGAGGGCGGAGTCGAAGGGCTAGTGCGCATTGTGTGGACCCCGGCGGTCCTCTTTCTATTTGAAGGTCACGGTACCTGGGACTGCTCTTCATGTCGGGAAGCTGAGACGCGTGTGCGGATGCGCCGACTGACTGACCCGAATCGCTGCACCACACCGACCACGCTCGAGCAGACCATGTACAATCTCATCTCGGGAAGAACTACAACGCAGGGAGGGAACGATGAGGAGCGAAGGATTGACGTGCAGATGCCTGTCAATAGTGGCCGGTCTGACTCTCCTGCTCGTGACGGTATCGGCGCGCAGTGCGCTGGCCGATGATGTCCGCGCGGTCGGCAAGGTGATTACGGGAGATAATGACGATCTCATGTATTCAACCGACGGGGGCACTCACTGGCACGGCTGGCCTGAAGGCGATATCTTCGACCTCCAGACCTGTCTCTGGGTGAAGGCTAACAACGATAGCGGGGTGATTGAACTGAGGTGCGCCTGCGGGTGGCCGGGCTGCATACCTCCGCCTGCGGGGAACGGGTGCAAAATCATAGAGGTCTCGACGAGGCCTGGTGGTCGGTCACGAGTCCACATCCCCCCTCGCAATAGCGGGTGGCCTGGAGACGGCGACCGACAGGAGGGAGGAACGCTGTACGACCTCAATGATGGCATGCTCGAGATGTTCGGCGGCGAGTCGTGTTCCGGGACCCCTGAGTGGTGTCTTGCAGAACAGGTCGGTTTCAATACCCCCGTAGCACAGGCCTGCGGCGAATGGGAGGAGCCGCCGGGACTGACGAGCTGGTTCGTCGCGGACTACGACTCCGCACCGGGGATCGCCCGGTTCCTCAACCATCCTGAGAGCGCCATGCCGATGATGAGTCGTTCGATGATCCCTCCGGACACGTTCACCATCATCCCCATCTTCCCCGGGGAGGGCCTGATCTATGAATCCATCGGCCCTCTTCTCGGCGCTGTCGGAGTCTTCGTCAGAGACCATCCGGAAGGACTGCCGGGCGAATGGGTCCCGGTCGAGTTCGAGATACTCAACATCGGTATCGCCTACTCGTTCTACGATGTGTTCGTCTGGAACGAGCAAGGCTGGCCGATCACCCAGCAGTCCTTCAACGCGTGGCTGAACCCGGGTGAGATTCTCAACATCGCCACTGAGGTGTACATCCCCGATGGGACAGCTCCGCACGCGGTCTGCCCCGTCTATGCGAAGGCGTCTGCTGAGGGTGACATCCACACGAATGCGGCGCGGCTCATGGCGATGCCCGATGTGACTATCGAGCTCGAGCCGCCGCCCTATCACGTCGTGGCTCGTGGAGATGAGCTGGTTCTAACAGCCATCGTGCGCAATAACACGTGGCTCCCGCAGACAGTCGACGGGTGGACCGAGGCCGTGCTGCCGAATCACAATCCGTATCCGGGGAATCCGGTGGCCGGGCCACAGACCGTTCCTCTCGGACCATATCAGGAGCGGGTGAAGGAGCTCCGGCGCACCGTTCCTTACAATGCGCCCCTCGGCCCGTACGTCTACATAGGACGTGTGGGGGACTACGGCAGCGACATCCTCGACCAGGATAGCTTCGGCTTCGTCGTCATCGAGTGAGTGCAGAGTATGATCCCACTCGTAATCCTCAGTTAAACACGAGAGCGGGACTAATCGTCCCGCTCTCGTTTCCTCATGTTTCCCCTGTCCGGCGCCCGACCTGGAACCTCCTGATGAGTGGGGCGCCGTGTGTCGATCGAACACTATCTCAATCGACGACGCTCTCCTTGGCTATGACGATGACCCCCAGAGGGGTGACGGTGAATCGGCTGCGATCGCGCTCGAGATCGTAGCCAACCTCTGCACCAGGTTTGATCTCGGTTCCTTTGTCTACGATCGCCCCGCGAACCTTCGCTCCCTGCCCCACGTTCACGCCATCGAAGATGATCGAATCGCAGACATGCGCATGGCTCTCCACCCTCACGCGGGGCGAGAGGATCGACCGTTCGACAAGACCCCCGCTGATGATGCAGCCTCCGGAGACGAGCGAATCGACGGCCTCACCCCGCCGCCCCCACTCTTCGCAGAAGACGGTCTTTGCCGGAGGAAACTCCTGTTGATACGTTCTGATGGGCCAGTCGAAATCGTACAAGTTGAAGGTGGGCTCGACCGAGACCAGATCCATATTCGCCTCGAAATAGGCGTCGAGCGTGCCGATGTCCCGCCAGTAGCGCGGCTTCCCTGTGCTCTTGTCGACAAAGTTGAATATGTAGACACGGTCGCCCTCAGCGACCATTCGCGGTATGACGTCCTTGCCGAAGTCGTGGCTCGTCTCCGTCTCGGCATCTTCCGTCACCCGGCGCTTGAGCGTCTCCGTGCGGAAGACGTAGATACCCATCGAGCCCAGTGCGACATCCGGCTTCCCCGGAATCGAGGGTGCAGCCTCGGTCTTCTCGTAGAACCCCGTCATCCGCCCCTCGGCATCGATCGAGAGCACGCCGAGATCCGACCTCTGCTCAATGGGAACCTCAACCGCTCCCACCGTGAGGTCTGCATCCCTCTCTTCGTGGGCAGCTATCATCTCCGAGTAGTCCATCTTGTAGACATGATCGCCGGCGAGAATGAGAACGCGATCAGCGCCCTCGCGATCGATCGTATAGATGTTCTGATAGATCGCATCAGCGGTCCCCAGATACCAGTTCGTGCCCGTGCGCTGCTGAGCGGGAATCAGGTTGATGAACTCCCCCAGCTGCCCGCTGAAGATGTTCCACCCGTACCGTACGTGTCTGCTGAGTGAGACGGCCTTGTACTGCGTGAGTACGTTTACCCGTCGCAGGTTCGAGTTAACGCAGTTGCTCAGCGTGAAGTCGATGATGCGATAGATGCCGCCGAAGGGAACCGCCGGCTTCGCCCGGTCACGCGTCAGCGGATAGAGGCGTTCCCCTCTCCCACCTGCCAGGATGAACGTGAGGGTGCCGCGCTCCACCCTCCACGCCCACCTGATGCCCCCGGGCGGAGGAGCATATCCGAATTCCCCCGACATGAGATCCCCTCCTCTGTTCAGGCGATTGCTGCAATCCTCAAGAGTCTGGCTGAAGCAATCCGAGGACGGACCAGCATCATCAGTCGCATGCCTCCTCGCGAACCGCTAGAAGATACCGGGCACGTCTATCCCCCACCACTCAGGATCGATGCCGGAGAAGATTCCATCGCGTTCTTCACAGATGGCCATGAACGCCCACTCCTCGGGAGACAGCTCTCCGCCCTCGCCGCACTTCTCAACCAGCTCGGCGAGCCGCCGGAAGTCACGGTAATGGCCGTCGAGGCGCAGCTCCGCGTAGTCCCGTGCGCTCCAGGTACTGATGAGAAACTGCCAGTCCGAACTCTCGAGTAGCAATAGTTCCCGCGCCAGTTGAACAAGGAGACGCCGGACATTTCGATCCGTCTTCGAACCGTACCGGGCAACGAGGGCACGCATGCGATGCTCGGCCTCATAGATATGGGACCACGTCCACCGCGTCCGCTCGTTCAGCCAGATCCAGTGAAACCCGCCCTCTCCCCACGATCCCTCGGGAAGAGAGACGACGACGCTCGGCCTTGCCGCGTCTACCTGTTCAGCCCCGGTGCGCAGCTCGAGATCCGGATCTTGTGCAATGAGGCGAATTACGTATCCCAGCCACCGAGGCCCTTCGAACCACCAGTGGCCGAAGAGCTCTGCATCGAAGGGCGCGCAGATCGAACCCGGCCTGCCGGACTTCTCGAAGTGATGGGCGAGCGTCCGTTTGATGAGGCCGACGAAATGGTCTGCGTTCTCGCGAAGCCGCTTCTCAACGCGTCCCGGCCGGTACGTCTGTTTGAGGGCGAGATCGGGCCCGCTCGCGGAGACGCGCCAGTACCGATGGCCGCCGGGAAAACGTCTCTTATGGAAGTCGAGATACCACTCGTCGCCAGGATATCCGTGCTCGGAGCTCCAGACCTGAAGTGCGGTGCTCGGATCACGGGTCAGAATGGCGACCGGCTCCTTGTCCGGAGCGGTGCCGACGAGGTAGATCTCGTACGGCGAATTCTCTTCCGCCTCGGGCCGCGGCGGGTGCGCCTCCTCGTACCGCTCCCACAGGGTTCGCAATGCATCAAACCGATCGAGGTACACGCCAATTGCCTGCCCGCCTTTGAGCAGATGGCTGTCGATGATGAAGTAATCGATCCCTCCGGCCCGCACGAACTCCTCAAGCCCGCGCCTGTCTACGGGCTCCGCTCCGGGATCGATCGGCGACGTCCACCGGTAGCCGGGCCGGTACGCACACTCCGGAAGCCACATCCCCCGGGCGCGGCGGCCAAACCGACGTTGGTAGCTCTCGATTCCCACGCGCACCTGGGCATAGACCGAGGTCTCCTCGGCGAGAAGCGGCAGGTACCCGTGCGTTGCAGCCGAGGTGATGATCTCCAGATGGCCCTCATCTTGTAATCGTCGGAACCCTTCGACGAGCCCCTGGGCGTACCTCCCCCGGCGACGCTCCCAGATCCCCCGGTAATGATCGCGCCACATGGAGGCAAGTGCCGAGAAGTCAGATTCCCCGATGCGGGAGAACTCACGCTCATCCTCCTCGGCCGCCGCTATCTTCTGTCCCAGATAGCTCTCGAACTCCTGGTCGAAGAGCGGATCGGCCAGTTGTTCGACAAGAACCGGCGTCAATCCCACCGTCACCCGCGGACTGATCCCTTCCTCGACAAGACTATTGAACATATCGAGCAGCGGCATATAGCACTCTGCGGCCGCCTCATTCAGCCAGTCGACACCATGCGGCCAGCGTCCGTGGGACAACACATATGGGAGGTGCGCATGGAGCACCAGAGTGAAACTCCCTAGCTTGGCCACGGTGCGATCCCCTGTGTGAGTCGCGCCCTCCAGATCTCCCCGCCGCCGTTGGCGACCACCCAGCTGAGAAAGAGGGCCGACCCCTGATATGTGCGCTCGATGCCGGTCTCGGATAACGAGACTGTCTCTATGGGGAACCGCCAGACCGAGGCCGGCGGGTCGATCCCGAATGAAAGACAGAAACCCTGATATTCATCGACGACCGAGAACTGCCCGACCTCCTCCAGCGAACCGGAGCCGGCGAGCGTCCGATCCGTAACGTCGTGTGCGGGAAAGAGGTAGTACCGGTCACCTGCGTCTCCGGCAAGAAGCGTCAGATTGAATTCGACTCCGAACCGCATCGCCGACGCCACCCCCCTCTGCCCGACAGAGAAGTCGACTGCCAGGGCCGCCCGGGAGGGATGAACCGTGATCACCTTCTCCACGGAGAGCGCCGCCGCATCGCCGCCTACCGCAGCGTTTGCGGAACGACGCAAGATGACTCGGATCCCCTCCTCCTCGCGATCGACCGCAGCGTGATACGCTCCGCCGGCGAAGTCGCCGATCTCAGCGAATTCCCCGGCTGCGTACTCCTCGAACGTCGTCGACGCCGGGAGGAACATGTTCCTGAGCGAGGTACGCCGCCACCGGTCATAGATCAGGCGCTCGGCCAATCCCTGCTCCTTGAGGGCGATCTCCTCATGGATGCTGCGCCGTCCCTCCCCACTCTCGCCTTCTTCCCCGCCATCACCGGCCTCTCCCCCCTCTGGACTGCCCCCGCCTCCCCGCACCCTGGCGTGGTACGCCTCGGGGCGCCGTGTCAGCGTGTCGTACAGGTTGAACCGAGCCGGACGATAGTCGAACTCGAAGATCGTCCCGCCGTCGGCCGGATCGAGGTACAGATTCAGGAGCCCGGTCTCGACGAGCAGCTCCTCCTGCCCGTCGGCGTCGAAATCGACCTCCCGGACCTCCACCCAGGGCCCCTTCCCGCGGAGGGCCCTGTCCGCCAGATGCTCTGACCGGATGAGCTCGGTGAAGATGGCTGATCTCAGATGGTTGAGATAGAGCCCACCGAATACACCGTGCCAGTAGGCACAGTTGCACTGCCCACGCAAGAGATGCCGTTTCGCCTCGAAGAGCGCACGGCAGAGTTCCTCCCGCGGCCTCCCAGAACCTCTCCCTGCAGATGGCTTCTGATGCTCCGACCTCGGCCTCCCGCAGACCTCCTCCAGCTCCCGGACCTTCCTGCTGACGAGGAGCATCTTCTTGTGCATGGTATTACTCTCGGCGTACTTGCTCAGAAAGTTGCGCCAGAATCCCCCTCTAATGAACGTGCGGTCCGCCTGGTCCCTTCCCTCCGCGGTGAGCTCTTCGAGCAGCTGCTCGTACCGCCCCTGAGCCGGAGCCGGCAGCGCCCATCCCATCATCTCCTCATACGATGCCGTCGGCAGGTACAACTGCGAGCGCGGAGTCTCGCGGTCGATGCTTTCGCTGAAGGTGATCATTGTCAGCCAATCAGCGCTTTCCTCGAGGAGTGTGAAGAACTTCTCCAGCCAGCCCTTGCCATAGACCCAGTCGGCGGTGCCAGGCCAGACGCCGAACTTCTCTCCGTCGTCGGCCATCGTGATCGTCGCCACATCCTCCCGGCCCGCCAGGCCCTCGAGATAGCGAATCGTCTCCTCGGGAACGCGAAATGGTATGAGATATCGGAGCTGACGGTCGATGGGGAACACCACGAGGACGGCGCCTTCATCCTCTGTCGTGTAGTGGCCGTGTATCTCGCCCGGCGCCAATCCAGCATAGAGAAAGTGGGTGTCGTCGACGATCGTGTATTCCAGGCCAGCGGCGCGAGCTAACGTCGGTATCGTGGGTTCCCACACACGCTCAGGAAGCCAGAGACCTCTCGGCGTGACCCCGAATTCGTCAGTGAGGAACCGATTGAGGAGCACCATCTGTTCGATGGCGTCCTGGCGCGGAATGACCGGAAGGATCGGTTCGTAGAACCCGCCGGAGATGAGTTCTACCTGCCCCCGTTCGACGAGCGACCTGATCAGGTCGAGGAGGTCGGGCGCATTGGCCGCGAACCACTCGAGAAGACACCCGCTGTAGTGGAGGCTCGTGCGCACAGCGGGATGGCGCTCCAGGCACTCGAGAAAGGGGCGGTACGCCTGGCGACACGCGTCGCGCAAGACATATTCGAAATTGCCGACCGGTTGGTGGCAATGGACACCGAACAGAAAGGTGATCTCTCTCACCGCACCACCTTCGGAGCCGACAGGGGGATGGCGGGAGTCACGCCCGCCAGTGGGTTATCTCGAAGTCCGGTCCGGGAACCTGAAACCTGATGTATCCGTTGCGCGGCCACCGCTCGAGCTCGAGGAATTCTTTCTCTGCGGTGACGATGACCTTCACCTCGTCACCCGCCTCGAGCATCAGATCGGTCCAGTGGACGTAGAACTCCACGATCTCGTGGGCGCCGAGCTTGCCGACCTGCCGTTCTGTACCGGGGACTCCCTCTGGTGTCAGTTCGAGCAGCCGGATTGTGGGAGAGGAGAGCGAGACCTGAAGTCGGATCTCCGCTTTTCCCAGAACGTACACGGCGAATCCGATACCTTCTTCTCGCAGCAGCGCCAGATCCTGGTTTGCATCGATGCGCAGATAGAGGTTCATCAGATCGAAGCCGTAGTAGATGCGCCGCACGATGCCGCCGGACCGATGCATCGTGCCCTCCCTGGCGGGCACTACATAGAGTCCGGCCAGGTTCCACTCATAGTAGCTCGTATCGACGCCCTCGAGCTTGGGATGGATCAGGGAGGTCGGTTCACGTTGCGGCCTGGCCACTCCTTTTTTTGTGATCGGCACCTTGAGATGGGGTGGGGCATCCACTCCGATCAACCGATAGACCTCTGCCAGGCGTGCCCGGAAGAGGATGTCGAAGGTTGCCTCAGAGTACGAGAAATGATCTTTCCCGTACCACCAGAACCAGTCGCTCGCCTCAGCGATGTATATCTCGTCCATCGCTCTGTCCAGTACGTCGGAGGCAAGCCCGTCGGCGTCGATCCTGGCGGCGAGCTTGAGGCGCGCTCCAGCCAGGGCCTCCCAGGCGGCATTCTCTTCAGGCTCCCCGATCCAGGTATCGAACGAGTGAGCTATCCATGAACCGGCGAAAAGATTCTTCACAACGCGCTGCCGCGGGTCTTCCGACAGGTACTCGCTCATCGTGACCGCCCGAAGCTCGGGATCGCGGGAGATCGCCTCATAGAGAAAACGAAGGAAGTCCCTGCCGCCATCGGAATAGTACTCCCACGGATTCTCGCCATCGAGGATGATCCCTACGATCGCCGGTTGAGCGCCCGAGGCAGCCTTCTTGCTGATCTGGTGGAGCCGGCCCACCAGATCGTCCGCTGCTGCCCGCGGCTCATTACGAGCATAGCTGAATCCGATGAGGTCCGAGAGCTGCCGATCCCGGAAGATGATCGAGATCGGACCATGCGGTGTCTCGAGTCGATGCGCTGCGTACAGGTCGGTCCCGTCGATCTCCTCGCGCTGCGAACGAAACAGGATATCCTGATCAGTTGCCATCCAGACGAGGCCGGCGTCAGCCGCCAGGGCTGCAACTTCCTGGCTGACCGAGCCCTCGGGCGGCCAGAGGCCCCGAGGCGGCGAGCCGAACAGCCGGGTGTGGTACTCCACTGCTCGATTCAGTTGCATGCGAGCATCCTCGGGATACTTGAACCGCGTGCGCGGCAGCTGCATGTTGGGCAGCGCCATCCTCGCCAACTCGATATCGCACAAGAGCGGTAGAATCGGATGATAGAAGGGACTGGTCGATATCTCGATCTGACCTTTGGCGGCGAGGTCCCGGTACAGGGGCACGATATCTCGCACGGCCTGAGCCTGTCGGTCGAGCACTAACTGTTTATCATCCTCGTCGAACCACCCCTTATCGAACAGAGCAGCGATCGCCGGATCCTGGCGCAGCGCATGGCCGAACCAGACGAGGTTCCACCATATCTGGAGATCGCGGACGTCCTGTTCGCCAAAGCTGTTGGCTCCAGCTGCCCGCTCGCGCCGGCCGTGCAGTTCTCTGTAGCGTTTGTTCGGGGCGATCATCGTCTCCCAGTTGCACATGAAGAAATTGTCCGTTATAAACGCGATTTCATCCCTGGTCAGCTCCCCCGCAGGCTTGGCCGAGAGCTCGAGGAAGCGGTCGTGCGCGCCCGCGCCATACTCCTCGAGCTGGAGGAGAAGCGAAGGAACGAGATTGAACGTCTGATGGATATCAGGGAACTCCGCCAGCACCGCGGCCATGTCGGTATATCCCTTGGTCGCGTGGCACCTGACCCAGGGGAGTACATAATCCCCTGTGTCGGGGTCCTTATAGTATGGCTGATGCATGTGCCACAGGAACGCTATGGAGAGCGGAGGCATCGACTAGACTTCCCTTTCCCGCAGGTAGGATGCGGCCTCTTCAGGAGGGGTGGGATTGATGTAGAAACTCGTCCCCCATTCGAACCCGGCGATCTTCGTCAGGCGCGGGATGATCTCGAGGTGCCAATGATAATCCTGCTCGATCGTCTCCCAGTATCCCCGCCGGGCGAAGCGAGCGGGCCCGGTGTGAAGGATGTAGTTATACTGCGGGTTGCCGAGTGCCGAGGCGAGCTTGCCCAACACGATTCGAAGCATATCCGCAAGGAACGGAATATGTCCTGTTGTAATTGTGTGGAAGTCCGGCGAATGCTTCTTCGGCAGGATCCACACCTCGAACGGGAAGCGAGAAGCAAACGGGCAGAACGCAACGAATGCCTCATTCTCGTAGACGATGCGATCACCGGTGTCCTGCTCCTGACGGATGATGTCACAGAAGACACAGCGCTCCTTCAGCTCCCAGTACCGCTGCGATCCGATGAGCTCCTCCCGCACCTTCTTCGGCGTCACGGGAGTGGCAATCAGCTGTGAGTGGGGATGGTGGAGCGAGGCGCCTGCCTGCCCACCCTGATTCTTGAAGATGAGTGTGTACCGCAACCTCGGGTCCTTGAGGAGATCTTCCATCCGCTGCTGGTAGGCCCGTAAGACCAGCTGAATCTCTTCGACAGTCGAGTCCTTGAGATGGCGGTTATGATCGGGGGTTTCAATAATCACTTCGTGGGCGCCGATCCCGTTCATAAGGTCGTACATACCCAGCCCGCGGCGATCGAGCTCGCCCTCGATCCCCAGGGCGGGAAACTTGTTCGGCACGACCCGCACCTTCCAGCCGGGCGTGTTCGGCTTCCCGCCGTCTCTGCCGAACGCGATGATCTCGGGCGGCGTCTTGTCTTCATTCCCGGGACAGAACGGACATCCCGCGTGATCCTCTTCCTCCGGCAAAGAAGGGAAGTCTGTCGGTCTCTTCCGGCGTTCGGTCGAGACGATCACCCACCCCTCAGTCACCGGATCCTTGCGCAGCTCGGGCATCTCCTCCTCCTCATGCTAGTTCTTCGCACAGCCCTATGCCACCGGCTGCGGCTGCGCCACCTTCGTTAGAGATTCATACAGAGCGAGGTAGTTCCGTGCCGAGGCGTTCCACGAGAAGTCGAGTGCCATCACTCGCTGCACCAGGCTCCGCCACTTCCTCTTGTCCCCATACGCTTCGAGGGCCCGATCGATCGCCGAGAGGAGCGCGGCAGGCGTGTACGCTTCGAAGACGAAGCCGTTGCCCTCTCCCGTGGCCTGGTTGTAGTCGACTATAGTATCGACGAAACCTCCGGTCCTCCGGACGATCGGGATCGTCCCGTACCTGAAGCTGATCATCTGACCCAACCCGCACGGCTCAAAACGAGACGGCATCAGGAAGAAGTCGCTCCCGCCGTATATCTGCCGCGCCAGTGTGAGATCGAACCGGATGTTGAGAGACAGTCGCTTGCGGTACTTCTTGGCCAGGCCCTCGAGCAGTTTGTGATAGCGAGGATCGCCGGTTCCCAGGATAACGAGTTGTACATCGCGCTTGCCTAGCAGGTCGTCCGCGGCGTGCGCGATGAGATCGATACCCTTCTGCTCCACGAGCCTGGAGATGAGCCCGATCAGCGGGACCGACTCATCAACCTTGAGCCGCGTCTTCCTCTGGAGGGCGACCTTGTTGGCCAGCTTGCCACGTGTCGCGCGCCGGTCGTACTGCTGCTTGAGAGCCCTGTCCGTTGTGGGATTCCATTCAAGGGGGTCGATGCCGTTGAGGATTCCCTCGAGGTCCTGTCTGCGCGCGCTCAGCACGCCGTCAAGCCCGCAGCCCGCCTCCAGGGTCTGAATCTCCCGGGCGTAGGTCGGGCTCACAGTCGAGATCTTGTCCGAGAAGACGAGACCGCCCTTCATGAAACTCATCTTCCCCCAGAATTCGAGCTGATCAGGCGTGAAGAGTGAGCTGTCGAGACCCACCTGCTCAAGCGTTTCAGGGGGAAACAGGCCCTGATAGGCCAGGTTATGAACTGTGAACAGGCTGCGTATGGGAGAAAAGAACGGATCGTGGCTGTAGAGCGTCCTGAGATAGACCGGGACGAGACCGGTCTGCCAGTCGTGGCAATGGACGATATCAGGGGCGAAATCGAGCAGTTTGAGCGTCTCGAGGAACCCGCGGGCGAGGAAGGCGAACCGCTCGGCATTATCCGGATAATCACCGTGCTCATCGCCGTACAATCCCTCTCGCGAGAAGTAGTCGCCGCCTTCCAACAGGAGAACCGGCACATCGGGGACCGCGAAACATTCTTTGAGTACGGCCTCGACGACCGTGCGCCCCACCGGCACCGGGAGCTTCCCGATCCGGCCGACACGGAACTCCGACCGGTCGATTGATGTGTATCCGGGGATCATGACGAACACGTCCGCTCCCAGACTGCGGAGCGCCCTCGGAAGGGCTCCAACCACATCCCCAAGGCCGCCGGTCTTGGCAAACGGTACCATTTCAGGGGAACACATTGCGATCTTCATCGCTCGCCTCACTCTCTGTGGGACGCTCGCGTTCTATCGGACGCCAACTCTCAATCGACACTCGAAACCAGCCCGGGCTGGTGCTCAGGGCCACATAGCCAGCGGTTGGAGCCTACCGGCCGCGAGCCCTGGATACTGGACGGGCCACGCTCCCCCAGGAAATCGAGAAGGCCGCGAGACGCAACCACTCTGAAACGAGGCCTGTGCACCCCTCGGCCCATCATAAAATAGTCGAAGGTCTCGTCCTTGTCAAGACGAGACAGGACGTTACAGGATTGTCAATCCTCGGCGCGGGCCGCCGTTATCGAGAGCATACGCTCCAGGGCAACTCTCGCCTCACTCGCCACCGCCTCAGGCACTGTCACGATGTTCACCTCTCCCAGGTGGTCGAGCAGCCACAGGAGATTGCGCAGGTTGATACGAAACATATTGGGACAGAGCGACCGGGCGAGCTCGAATATCTTTTTGTCAGGATGCTCGAGCGCGAGGCGCTGCACGAGGTTGAGCTCAGTCCCGATCGCTATCGTTGCCCCTGCCGGGGCGTTTTCCACATAGCGGACGATGAACTCGGTCGAGCCCGCCGCATCCGAGAGGTCGACCACATCCTCCGTGCATTCGGGGTGGACTACCACCATCACGCCGGGATGACGTTGCCGCACCCTATTGACATGCTCAGGTCGGAAGTGGGTATGGACGTGGCAATACCCTTTCCACAGAATCGCCCGTGCCTGCCCCAGCTCCTCCGGGCTCAGCCCGCCCATCTCGTCTTCGGGATCATAGATGACGACCTTATCGCGGGGGATCTTCAGCGCGTTCGCGGTATTGCGCCCCAGGTGCTCATCAGGGAAGAAGAAGACGCGGTCACCTCTCTTGAATGCCCACTCGAATGCGGGACCGGCGTTCGTGGACGTACAGACCGACCCCTCATTCCGCCCGCAAAACGCCTTCAACTCGGCGTGGGAGTTCATGTACGTGAGCGGAATGAC
Source organism: candidate division TA06 bacterium SM23_40 (assembly GCA_001303705.1). Classification (GTDB taxonomy): domain Bacteria; phylum LJUI01; class LJUI01; order SM1-40; family SM1-40; genus SM1-40. The sequence continues at coordinate 3,190 of LJUI01000045.1, read as the reverse complement.
TCCCTCCTGCCGGCCGATCGAAGCCAGATCGCTCCAGGCGCGTTCCACTTCTTCTATCTCCGCCATGTTCGCCATGGGGCAGCCGGCGCGGAGATCCGGCATCGATACCCGCTGGCCCGGCCCGGCAAGAATAGCTGCACTCTCCGCCATGAAGTGGACGCCGCAGAAGACGATATCCTTGGCCTTGGTCTGGCGGGCAGCATCGCGGGACAGCCCGAATGAGTCCCCCACGAAGTCACCGAGCGCCACTATCTCAGGACGCTGATAGTGATGAGTGAGGAGCACAAGCCGCTCGCCCAGCTCCGCCTTGTGTTCCTTGATACGCGCAACGAGTTCCTCCTCGGGAATCTCGAGATACTGATCGGGCATAACTCGGGCGATCTGGGTCTTCATGGGCGTGCCTCCCCCACCCATTCGCGAAGCGCATGCAGGTTCTCCATCTTCACGCGAGTCGGAACGGCGCATCCCGGTCCGAGTATCCACCCCCGCCCTCCGGTATCCGCGAGCGCCGCCCGGGCCTCGCCGATTGCGGCCTCCGGCGTCTCCTCCATGAGAGCCAGGTCCTCGTCCACCCCTCCGATCACAGCCTTGTCCGCCATCCGGGCGCCCTCGGCCAGTCCCGGGTTCCCCGGCAGGCTTATTGCCCAATTGAACGCATGGACCGGGTAGTCGGCCACCAGGTCGAACATGCTATTCTTGTCGCAGACGTGAAGAATGATAAGGTTGGCGTCCTTCACCGCCTCGAGCACACGGAGATCATACGCCCTGCCGAACCGCTTATACTCTTCGTCCGTGATCCTGTCCCGCGATGCCCATTGTGTTGTGGCGAAGAAGACGCCATCCGCTCCCCGCGCCACGAGCTCCTCAGCAAACGCAGAGAAGGTATCAGCGATCGCATCGACGGCGCTCTCTACCCTGTCCGGATGCTCGCGGATCGCTTTCACCAGATCGTCGTCTGATCGGACGAGATCTCCTGCCACTGAGAGCGGTGTGAAGATCGTCTCCACGAACGGCACCTCGCCCTGAAGTCCATCCGCGATCCGCTTGATCGCCTCCAGCTGCTCCCCCAGGGCCCCCTTGCGGTGATCGAGACGCTTGATGTTGCGCCAGTCGGACGGATCCCGCACGCCCGGCTCGATGAGCTCCGGCTTCTCGTGCGGCACGCCGGTGGGGCCGAACCGCGCGCCCCATCCCTCGACATGGTATGAAGCCCGGGGATTCACCTTCAGGAAATCCCAATCGAACTCACGCTCGAACGCGAGCATCGATTCGGCAAGGTCCTCGGCACTCCCCTCTCTATCGTAGAAATGCCGCCAGAAGGAGACCGGCACCCGGTCGCATTCCTCGCGCGCCAGGGCTGCCGCTATCCGCTCACGCTTGGTCACGTAGTTGCTCCTGTGAGGCTCAGTTGCTCCTTTGAGGCCGGGTTATCAGTACAAGGCCGCGTTGTCCCTGCGACACCGCGCTATCCGCCCGAGATCGAGTCACTTCTATGACACCGAGGTGTCCCTGCGGGACAGAATCATGCTTGTGAGACCGAGTTACTTCTGTGGCACCGATGTGTCGCTGTTAGAACGAGTTGTCCCTGCGAGACGGGTTCACCTCGGCGACACCGAGCTGCTCCTGTTCGACCGATCTATCACTGTCGGACCGGGTCCCTTCTGCGATGCTTCACCATTCTCGTGCGCGCCGTCTTCCGAGGAGAAGGGTCCGCTGATCGAGGTACCCCTACGGATCGGGATGCGCTCCCTCTGAGACAGTAGTTGTCTCCCCGCGCACGGCCCGTAACAACTCTGAGTCTCAGACGGTTTGGAAATCGCAAGAATTGTGCCAGTAGAGGGGGGACAAGTCAAGGAGATTTCCGCGGTCTGGCGGCTCCTTTGCCGGGAACCGGCCGATGGCAGGGCTGGAACGGAGCGTGAGCTCATGTGCCGCCGAGAGGGCGGTCTCCCGGGGAGACCTGCGCCGAGATGAACGACCCTCACATCGTCCTGAACGACATCGTCACGAGGTCATCGATCCCTATCACCTGCTGGACGATGAACGGCTCACCGTATGTCCTGGCGATCAATGAGCCGAAGTGCCGGGCCTTCGCATCCAGCATCTTATCCATATCCATTACCCATCTCAGGGGAGGATCTTGCGATGCGCATGGGTCGAACTGCGACCGATAGCTGCGGACTGCCTCGAGCTTCCGTTCGAACTGGTCCGTGATATCGACGACGATGGTGGGAACGAAGCTCCGGAAGTTATAGGCGTAGAGGATCTTCTCGGGACGAAATGGTTGTCCCTCCGCCTCGAATCGCTTCAGGCCAGCGAGGAAGGCGGCACGATAGATGATCTGTGCAGCCTCGGCATGGTCAGGATGCCGCTGCTCCCAGTGGGGTATGATGAGCGTCTTCGCGCGATATTTGCGGATCACCTCGATGACCTTGAGCCTGCTCTCCTCGTCGTTCGTGACCGCGCAGTCGGTGAGCCCGAGATTCTCGCGCACCGTGATGCCCATGACGCGCCGGGAGTTCTCCGCCTCCTTGAGCCGCTCCTCGGGAGTGCCGCGCGTCCCGCACTCTCCGCGCGTCAGATCGACTACCCCGACACGGTACCCCTGGTCAGCACACCGGATGAGGGTGCCCCCGCAGGTGATCTCCACATCGTCCGGGTGAGCCCCGAAGGCGAGAATGTCGAGCGCCTCTGACGCCTTTTTCTTCTTCTTGTTCCGGCTATCCGCCTTTCTCTTCCCGTCCACGTTATCCTCCTGCTGTCTGCTATTCTTCCCGTCTGGCGGCTGCTCAGTGTTTCTCCGTCGGCAATTCAGCGCCCTTTCGCTTACCGTCCCACATATCCCTATCGACACCTTCGTCTTTCTCTATCGACAACTCTGCCGCCCTGTACCGACCGCGCGACATCTATCCATCGACTGTACCGCACCATCCACGCACCGCACAGCCCAACTCCACTGGCCCGACCCGCGCCTCTTTTCACGCTAACCGCGGTCCTCAGTATACTTTCTAGGGACACAGCTCTTACTTCTTCACCGCCTGCTCCGAGCTCAGCTCGGCCGCCTCCATCATCAGCTCCACCGGATGACGCACCGCCAGCCCCGTCCCCTGTTCGATCTGTATCTTGCACATTCCACAGTTAGTCACCACGAGGTCGGGACGCGCACGGGCGATCTCGCGGAAGAGATGTT
>LJUI01000044.1 GCA_001303705.1 candidate division TA06 bacterium SM23_40 | reverse complement strand
CGGCCTTCCGGGCCCGGGACGTCGTTCCCATGCTCCGGTTCGGGCTGCCGTTCGTGCCATCCGGACTGGCTCTGTGGATCCTGACCCTTGCCGATCGGTACTATCTCGAGCGGCTGGCGGATTTCACCGAGGTCGGGCTGTACAGCCTCGGCTACCAGGTGGGGATGGTGATCGTCCTCGTGTTGATGGCATTCCAGCTCGCCTGGCCTCAGTATGCCTTCTCTGTCTCGCGGCGGCCTGACGCGCCCGTTCTCTATGCCTCGGTGCTCCGCCTGTACGCGTTCATACTCGTCACCGTCGCATTCATCATCGCGCTCTTCTCACGCCAGATAATCGGCCTCATTTCCCCCCCTGAATTCCTTCCCGCGGCTGCTGTCGTCCCGCTCGTGCTCGCCTCCTATATCTGCTACGGGTCCTATCTTGTCTTCTCTGTGGGCATCATGCTTGCCGAGCGAACATCGTTCAACATGCTCGTCGCCGGCGGTGCAGCCCTCCTCAATCTTGGGCTCAATCTTCTCGTCATCCCCAGATATGGTATGATGGGTGCAGCCTGGACCACTCTCATCTCTTATGGTGCGTTGGCCGTCGGGATGTACGTCGTTTCCCAGCGGTGCTACCGTATACCCTATGCTCCCGGCCGCGCTCTCGCGATTCTGATCCTCGCCGCGGCGCTCTATCTGCTCGGGATGCGGGTGTTGCCCCCGGACGGCGTAGGCCATGCGGCGGGGGCCATCGGGCTCATCGCCGTCTATCTGGCCGCGCTCTGGATGTCGCGGCTGGTATCCGGGAGGGAGGCGGCGGTAATCGCGGAGTGGGCGCGGAGCATCCCCGGCCTCGGACGCTCCGGTTGAGCGTCAGCGAGCTTCGTTCGGGCCCACATCAAGAGCTCACCGGACGGGCCGGTGAGCGAATCCAGGGGCAGTTGCAGGCGGCTGCATTCGTCGAGGCGCGGCCGCTCTCTCACGGGGACCTCTTTCCATGGGGCATCCGGCCGAGCCGCCCTCATGGAGTCCTGAGGGACAGCGCAGACCGCAGCACAGAGTGGGGAAAGGGAATCTGCTATTTCGCGACTTTTTGCGGCGTACAAGGGCAGTCTTCTGCCCTTTGCAAAGTCGGGAGTCCAACTCCTGATGCGGCCCCCGGTGTCGGGGATTTCACACATCGTTGATCCACAAAAGTAGGCTCCTTAGGAGGAGCTGTTCCGGCTAGGAACGCGGGGTGAGCGCGATCGCGCTCCCCTGGCAGGTTGAGACGCAGACGCCGCAGCCAAAGCATTTCGTGAAGTCCGGCACCACCTCTCCATTCACTTCCTCCCACACGCCGAACCTGCAGCGTTCCACGCAGGTGCCGCACCGGATGCAGTCCTCATCATTGCGGGAGGCGATCATGTCGGAGCGGATGATGTGACCGTCATATCCGAACCGGACCAGGGCGGCGAGCGAATGGCAGCAGCAGGGGCAGCAACTGCAGATGATATCGATCTCCTCGCTTCCCTCCAGCGTGTAGGCGAGGTGAACGAGCCCGGCTCGGTGTGATCGCTCGAGCACGCGGAGCGCCTCGGAAAGTGAGATCATCTGACCATGTCCGCGATCGACTATATCCGTCGCCTCGTCGTTGAGCGAGAGACAGACATCGAGCGGCCCATCACATCCCTGCACGCGGTGGCGACATTCACACTCTTCCACGGCGATGTGGCGGGCGCTCTCCAGGAGGTTGCGGATGCGTGACAGGTCGAGAATCATCTGTTTGGCCTCGATCCTGATATTCACCGGTACGGTCCGCACCGTCATATGGCCGACATACTCGGCCTCCAGCTCTTCCCGCGTCCAGTCGCGTGGTTGATCGTTCATGTCGATCCTCTCTCTTCGATGACCCGTCGCTCTTCCTCAGACGGCGGCTCGCCCGTTCTCGGACGGCCGCTCATCTCCTTCTGATCGAACAATCGCGCTCTCGCATTCCCTGCCAGGCGTTCGGGGAGGGCCACACTTCCCATCTGATTTGATGGCCGCGCTCTCGGATTCCGCGCCAGGCGTTCAGGGAGGGCCACACTTCCCATCTGAATTGATGGCCGCGCTCCCGCATTCCCCGCCAGGCGTTCAGGGAGGGCCGCACGTGCCATCTGAATTGATAGCCGCGCTCCCGGACTTCCCGCCAGGCGCTCAGGGAGGGCCACACTTGCCATCGGAATCGATAGCCGCGCTCCCGGATTCCCCGCCAGGCGTTCAGGGAGGACCACACTCGCCATCTGAGTTGATGGCTGCGCTCTCATACTTCCCTTCAGGTGCCCTGGGAAGGCCACACTTGCCATCTGAATTGATAGCTGCGCTCTCATACATCCCGCCAGGCGCTCACGAATGGGCGCTCGCGCCCTGAATACGCGTCACCCGGGCTGAGGGCTGAGATGTGCGGCGGGATGCGTAGCGATCACCTCACTCCGCATACGCGTCGCCTGAGGCCGTATCGCTGTCGATGACGATCCCCCAGGTCTCTTTCGTGATCGTCGCGCCGTTGGAGATGCGTGCATCGGAATACGTGTCCTCCCCGCCGCCGTCGATGAGCATACCGATCGATCCATACTCGCGGATGTCACGCCATACTCCGGCTCCCTGGCTCTGCGCGACATCGCCGGCCACATAGGTATCGTCGCCTCCACCGTCGGCGAGTATCGCCATCGAGACCGTGCCGCAGCCGCCCTGCACGAGGTGGTGTCCGACGTACAGATCGTTCCCCGATACGTCGTGGAGGAGGCCGGCGGCCCAGTCGTGGGCTGCGCCCTGGCAGAGGGCGTCGTAGCAGGTATACTGGTCGTCTCCCTCCTCGTCGATGAGAGCTCCCACTGAGAGGTGAATTCCCGCTCCCTGTGAGTAGTTGCCGGACAGGTACCGGTCGGCTCCGCTCCGGTCGAGGAGGATGCCGAGGGCGTACCAGTAGCTCGATCCCTGACAGAAGAAATCGCCCATGTACACATCGTGTCCCGAACTGTCGAGCAGTATCCCGATGCCCCCGTCGGCTCCGGTGCCCACAACCCACGGCCTCATGCCGAATCCGAATCCCTGCGACATACTGTCGAACGCCCGGTCAGGTATGCGGAAATCGGCGTACTTCCAGCCCGCAGAGTACGTATCCTCGCCATCGACTTCCAGCACCAGTCCGAGCCCTTTGACGTAGCCGAATCCCTGCGAGAAGCAGTGGGCCCGATAGGTATCGGTTCCCTCGCCCTCGCACAGCAGACCGAGGCCGATGACTCCCCCTCCCTGCACGAATTGATCACCATTGTAGCTGTCGTTACCAGCGAGGTCGATGAGCATGCCGACGCCGAACAGGCCGACGGCCTGCGCATCGTTCCTCGCCGAGTATGTGTCGTTCCCTTCGTAGTCGATGAGGATCCCCACGCCGAGGAGACCTGCTCCCTGCGAGATTGCCGAGTCGCAGGCGTACACATCATCCCCATCGAAATCGAGGACAAGGGCGCAGGGGCTCTCGCGCCGGCTTCCGCCGGCGTTGTTGGCATAGTAGTCATCGCCGCCGAGATCGACGATGAGGGCCGCATCTGCGAGGTAGACCGAGGTGCCTGGACCGCCGATGACGACGAGTCCGAAGTCCGTTTCGCGGACGAGGCGGATGTCCCCGAGGAATGATTGCTCGTAAATCTGGGGGAAGGGTTTTGCGGGGAAATCGGCCAGCGTCGCCCGGATCCGGTTTGCGGCAGGGGGATCGGAGAGCTGGCTGAGGTATGCGGCAGCCCCGAACAGGCGGCCGAGGTCTGCGCGCAGCGCGGCACGAAACAGGGTGGCAAGCTCCTCCTCCTTTTCTGCGATCGCCGCCTTGCGCGCACCTTCATCCTCGATCTCCTCCAGCGCCTCTTCCCAGTCGTCCTCATAGTCGAGGAGCGTGGGGAGAAGGCGGTGGGCCAGCTCCATCTCTTCATGCGTGAGCTCGTCGAGCGCCTCGCCTATCATTCTGGTGGATTTCTCCATCACACCGATGAGGCCATCCAGGCCCAGATCGCGCGGCGGCGAGGGAGGGCGGGGTACCGTTTCATCCAGGTGGCCCGCCGCCTGAATCACGAGTTCGGCTGTGTTGCGCTGCTCAGTGTTGAATTCGTCCTCGAGTGACCGACAGATTCCATCGGAGACGAGAGCCAACTCTGTGGGTCGGCGCAGGAGATAGGTCACTTCCTGCAGGCGGAACGGGTTCGGCCGTTCGGGCAGGACCTGACGGTGGTTGTAGTCGACTGCCGCCACGGCCGCGGTCTGGCTTGCGACCTCGGCATATTCCTCGAGGAGGTCGAACTGCTCGACAGCGCGCTCTGCCATCGAAGGGTCCCGGCGGCCCTGGAAGATGCTCGCCAGTTCGGGGTGAGGTTTTGACGGCATGTCGAGGATCGGCCTCGTCCCGAGGGGAGCGGATACTCTGCGCACTCGTCCATCTCGCAGGTACTCGATGCGGATACGGTCGCCGGGTTTCTTCTCCTTGAGCCGCTTCGAGAGGATATTCACGGCCTCGTCGGGATCGGCCCCGAATCTCTCTTGATCGAGGCTCAGTATGATATCGCCCTCCCGGAATCCCGCCTCCTCGGCAGGCGATCCGGGGACGACGCGGTCAATCCCGACTCCGGTCTCATACCTCACCCCCTCCGGAAGGATGAGGCTGTCGGGCTCTACTCGCTCCAGATAGGCTCCGAAATAGGTCCTGGGTTCGATGTCGCGCACCACATCGGGCGGCATGAGGTACATGCGTCGTGCCTGCTCCCGGAGCGAGGAGGCGGCCTCCTCTGGGGCAGGCTCCGCCTCACCGCTTGCGATGCGGGGTGTCGAGGCGAGCACTAACAGCAGGGCGACCCCGGCCGAGATAGCTGCGAGCCATGGGGACCGGACCGTTCGGTCCGGCAGAAGATCCATCGCACATCGGCAGGCGCTGGTCATTGGTCTTCCTCCGGGATGGGAAAGGGGTTGGTAGTATGGCTATGTAGCGCCATGGTACACGACAACATTGTGCCCGTCAAGGGCCGCTCAGGTGCGCGAGAACCCACTATCATAGCGGACGGGCTTAAGACCGGACGGAGAGGCGCGGAACTCGGGTTCAGGCACCGCATCGAGAGTTGGCCACGGAGCTCAGATTCGGCCGCCGCCCCGAGAGCTGGGCGCCGTGTTCAGACTTCAGCGGGGAGCTCAGAGTTGGCCGTCCCCTCGAGAGGTGGGCGCTGTGTGCAGAGTTGAGCATCCGCTCGGGAGCCGTGCGTCCAATCGGGATCAGTCGCCGGGTCAAGACCTGGGCGCCAAGCGGAGAGCATGATGTCGAGAGGAGAGCCTGGTGCGGAGCTAAGCGCGCGGTGCCGAACTGAGCGCCGACGCCGACTCCGAAACCGGGCGCCGAGTCAGAGCCTGTCGCCGCGCCAGCCGGTTCGTCCTTGACCTACTCTCAGGAGGCGTGGTAGAACCGTGTACTGGCACCGTGAGTGAGAGGAGTTCGCCACCGATGATTCTGGCCTGCCACCAGCCAACCTATCTCCCCTGGCCCGGGTTCTTCCATAAGGCTATTCACGCCGATCTCTTCCTACTCCTGGACCACGTGCAGTTCCCGCGCGGGACCTCATGGGTCTATCGCAATCGGATAAAGATGGCAGGCGGCCAGCGCTGGCTGGCCGTGCCGGTGTGGCGCGCCGGCCGTGGTCTCCAGCTGATAAAGGATGTGGAGATCGCCGAGGACCGGATCTGGCGGCACAAGCACCTGGCGAGCATCGAACATGCATATTCGAACGCCCCGTACTTCGGCGAGCACATGCCATTCTTCGAACGGCTGTACGGGCGTCAGTGGACTCGCCTCCTCGACCTGAATCTCGAGGCACTCCACTACCTGCGGGATCAGGTCGGCGTTGTCACTCCCTTTCGGTTGGGATCGGAGTTCGGGGCCTACGGCAGGGGTTCCGAGCTCCTCGTGCGGATGTGCGAGAAGGCGGGCGCGGATACGTTTGCCGTCAGCAGGCGGGCACATCCATACCTGAATGAACAGATCTTCTCAGAACGGGGCATCGCGCTTCACTATCTCTCGTACGCTCCACCTATCTACCCTCAACTGTGGGGCGACTTCATCTCCAACCTCTCGCTCATCGACCTTCTCCTCAACTGCGGGCCGAAGACTCTCCAGATACTGCGCCGTAGTGGACACTGGCCCGACAGAACGGACACTTCGCCTTGAGGCAGTCCTGCCATCGGCCGACCACAACGCGTTGGCAGCTATGGCTTGGAGGAGCGATTGCCCTCCTTGACAGGTTCGTGCCCATCAGATAGAATGTCCCCCGTCGTTGAGACGATTAGAGCCCCGAGGAGCGACCCGTAGGTATCAGGCGAGTCGCCTCCGGATAGAGCGGCCATCTTGCGTTCGAGTTAGCGATCGGACTGTTCCGGAGTGTGAGCGTGGAGCGGTGTCAGCATAAAGATCCAAGACACCTGCGAGAGTGCAAGGAGCCCGCATGGGAGGGATCGAAGGAGGGGTTCTGCATCCTCCACGATCCAACTCTGTCCAAGCCTCTCGCTGCATTCGAGGCCGCCGTCCGCTGCAAAATAGAGCTGGCGGACTACCACTTCGACGGATGTGTCTTTCCCGCCGGGTTCTCCGGGTTCGAGGGAGTCACCTTTCGCTGGGATGCTTCGTTCCGGGGCGCGACCTTCCTCGGAGACGCTCGATTCCTCGGGGCGCGATTCGAGCGCGGGGTCTGGTTCGACGAGGCGAGGTTCGAAGGGGACGTCTGGTTTCTCGATGCGACATTCGACTGGCTGGAGACCTCCTTCGAGGGAGCTACGTTCAGGGGAACGGCCGGATTCGCCAGATCGAACTTCCGGGCAGCCTCGTTCGACCGCGCCGTCTTCTACGGATCGGTTCTCTATCCCCGCGCTACCTTCCGTGGCACCGCCTCATTTCGGGATGTCGAATTCCATCGAGCTGCGCAGCTCAATCGTGCACGATTCCTCCAGGAACTCGACCTGGTGGGAACGATGTTCGCCTGGCCGAGTGCCGGTGCGGATGCGTGCAGAATGGCGAAGACACGGGCACAGGAGGCCGGTGACTACGGAGGGGCGGGCGAGTACTATCTCCGCGAACGACGGTACCAACGGCAGGCGAAATCCACCAAGGACCCCCGGAGGTGGCTCGAACTTCTCTTCTTCGACATCAGTTGCGGATACGGCGAGCGCCCCCTCCGTGTGATCGGCATCGCCGTCGCATTCATCGTCCTCTGTGGGCTCCTGTACTGGATATCGGGGGGAGTGAGTCCGAGTTCGGATGGAGCCGTACCCGAGGGCAGGGCGGGCTTCCTCGACTACCTGTACTTCAGTGTCATCACGTTCACGACCGTCGGATACGGCGACTGGCATCCAGATGCCACGTCATGGGCCAGGTATGTGGCCATGATGGAGGCGTTCGCCGGGGCGTTCATGATCGCACTCTTCGTCCTGACATTTGGACGGAGAATGATGCGTTAAGGGATGCCAACATTCCCGAGACGGATAATACGGCAAGGGCGCCCGAGCGGCGCCCTTCGTTGTATGGTTCGCGATCTCTCCTGCCCGTTCTTCTCCTACGGCAACTCACTGACCAGCCAGCGTCCTCCCGCATCTTTCTCCATGGTGATGTGAGCCTCTCTCTGCCACAGCACCTTCCAATTGGCCTCGAGATTGAGGTGGGCTAACTCGACCTCGATGCGAATGCGCCCGTCGGGCAGGGTCTCTGCCTGGCCGATCGAATACGAGTGATGCCGGGGGTCATCTTCCCCGGAGATGTATGCTCTCAGGTCCTCCTCTGCGTAGAGGGCCCTCACACGTGTCGCGAGCAAGCTCAGTCCTTTCTCCTCGTCCCGGTTCACCCAGGCGTTGAGAAACTCCTCCGCGGCGGCATGCGCGCGGACGTGGTCGACGTTGGTTATCTCGACAGTCACCGACGCTTCGGGAGCCTTTCTGTATCGGTGCCGAGAGGGCGCGCATCCGAGGATGACGAGCAGAGAGAGGATGACGAGCAGGAGCTTTTCCGGCTGGCTGGTCTTCATTCTGTTCTCCCTCCATGGTCGATTCGACTATGAGGAGGTTCGGTCCCCCATCGATGGTCGATGCACTACGAGATGGTCCGGCTGCACACGACACCAAGTGACTGCATCCGCGTCAGGCGATCGCCCACACGCCAGGACATTCCTTTTGGCCGCCACGGCGCCTTCATGTCGGGCCCGATGTACGTTCTCCGCAGGGCCTCGTATCGACGAGCGGCCTTCTCACCGGCCGTCGGCCGAGACGATCTCGACCTCGAACGAGCTCTCATAGATGATGTCGTCAGGGGGTGTTCCCGCCTGAACGGCCTTGGGTTCGACGACCGGGTTCCCCTGGTACGGCGACCCATCGGGCATCAAGACGATCGCTCGCCCCCATACCGTCTTCGGCTCGGCAGTCTGATTCTCTATCGTGACGTCGTACCCGAGGACTTCTCCCTGAGGAACGGTCGTGGTATCGGGCGTGAGCTCGACGGTCACGTCGGCGTTCAGGAAGAGGCGCGACGTGAAGACGTCCTGATGTCCCCGCCTCGTGTCGGTCCAGACGGGGTTCATTCTTCCCTCGACTGCGGCGAGCCCGATGTACTCGCCGAGCAGACCTGCATCGAGCTGCCCGGCCGTGGGATCAGAGGAAACGGTTGAGACCCTGACGTTCGGACACCAGTCCAGGCCGCCGTTCGTCGACTGAGTGACATAGCAGTCCATCCACAGGTTGTAGGGGTCATTGCGGCGGTCGAGCCAGACGACGCTCACGGTGCCTGTCTCGTCGACAGTCAGCCAGGGATGGAACTGGTCGCACCCGTTTGCGACAGGGTCATCGTTCAATCGATGAGCAGCGCTCCAGTTCGTCCCCCCGTCGGTAGAGTACCGGAAGAAGATGTCCACGTCCCAGGACGGACCATAGTCAGCATAGGCTACGTACAGCCGCCCGTCGTACTGGCCGCCTGTGATATCGGCGTCCATAGCCGGATACGAGAAGATCCAGATGTCGCCATTGATGTACCCGTCACCGAGCTCCACATCCGTAACGACCTTGTCCGTTCCGAACGTCGCGCCGCCGTCATAGGAGACGTCGAGTGCGATGCGATCAGGAGAGTAATCGACCCAGGCGACATATACCTCTCCATCTGTTCCTACAAGAGGGACCGGCCACTGGACGCCGGTTCCATCACTCACCTGAATGGGATCGAGGAACGACTGGCCTCCATCGATGGATCGGGCCATCAGGATCCTCGTCGTATAGAACCGCGTCCATGCTACATAGAGGTTCCCGCTGTGGGGACCATCTGTCCTGTCGCATGCCATCAGTTCCTTGTCCTCGAAGACATTCGGCACGCCATTGACGACCGTCACCGGATCGCCCCAGGTCACTCCGCCATCGGTTGAAGTGAAGATGAAGAGCCCGTTCGTATTCGCGCTCTGATTATAGGAGAGGATTACAGCATGGAAGTTGCCGTCGGCATCGACTGTGACGCCCGGATCGCTATGCCAGGGCCAGGTCGGCTCCTCGAACAGGCCCTCACCCCAGGTGAGGCCTCCATCGAAACTGTATCCGTAGCCCACCCTGCGGTATCCGAATCTGAAGTCGCGCCACACCGCGACGAGGTTATCAGGATCAAGAGGATTGACAGCCACCTGTTGTTCATTCTGCACCTGCTGTGTGGCGTCCTTGTTGATGAGGATGTTTACCCAGCCGGCCGTCGTTGAGCGCTGCAGGGACGGGCCGGCAGGCCCTGGATGCGGCTCGAGGAAGACCGTGGGTACACGTGGATAGGCTTCTTCCACCTGCTCCTGCGGGAGTGGGCTGAGGGCAGCCTCGCCGGCGAGGCCCACACCCCAAGTGGCGAGTGCGGTCATCGCGGCTGCGGCCAGGACTGGCAATAGTGCGTAGTTCTTCATGGCGTTCCCCTTCCTCTTATTCTTCTTCCCCCTTCTTCCAGTCATCCACCTCGCCTTTGAGGGTACACCATTTGGAAGCCGTGGTCAAGGGACAATTGGCTCCGTGACGCTGCGGACCGAGAATGCCAATTCCGCGTGGCCATCCCCTGGAGCCCTATCTCAACCGGGAACCTCGCCCGGACGTGAGGTGTTGCATATTATCGAACACCCGCGCACGGCCCCCGGTCTTCTACTATACAGTTCTGGTCGCCCTCTCCGGATGGCGGCTTGCCCTAGGGTGCTGTGTGAGGTCCTGCGGCTGGCTGTGGCGACGAGGCGCCTCGCGCGAGCGTGAGGTCGCCGGAGGTCGATTATCCGCGCCGCCGGGCACCTGTGCTAGTGCTTCAGTTTCGTGCGTCGAGATTGATGAGATCGGGGATCCGGCCCTCCCGATCTGTGAGGTTGGAGGCCGGTAGGAAATCGAGCACACAGAAGGGTACCTTCCGATGCCTCCATGGTTTGGCCTATTGATTGCATCTTCGTTCCGCGGCGGGAGGAAACGTGTTGAGCGCGCGTGTGAGCGGGGTGCGGGAAACAGGGCCGCCGGCCCTGAGAGAGGTGAGCTATGAACAGGAAGAGTCTGGCCATCTTCGGTCTGATCCTGACGGGAGCTCTCGGCGTTGCCTATGGTCAGGGCGGATGGTATCCTCAGAACTCAGGAACTACGCTCTACCTCTTCGATGTCCATGGTGCGAGTGCTGACACCGCCTGGGCTGTCGGTTTGAGCACAACGGTTCTGCGCACTACAGATGGCGGAGCCGAATGGCTTCCACAGAATGCTCCTCCCTCCTCGTGGCTCACGGGTGTCCATTTTGTCGACACCCAGATGGGCTGGGCGGTAGGAAGTGCGGGCAAGATCATCCGCACCACGGACAGCGGAGACAACTGGTACGATCAACCATCGGGTACTTCGTATACCCTGTGGGATGTCTTCTTCGCTGACGAGCTCAGAGGGTGGGCAGTAGGCGGGAAGGAGCAAACGTATACCCCCCCGACGCGCTTCATTCTCAACACCACCAATGGAGGAGCCAGCTGGGATTCCCAGTTCTACGAGTTCGATAAGAGCCCTCTTCACGGAGTCCATTTTGCAGATTCGAGCACAGGCTGCGCGGTAGGAGACGCTGGCGCGATCCTGTACACCACCGATGGCGGGAACACCTGGAGCGAACAGCTCTCCGGATTCATGCAATTCAGAGGTGTGTTTCTCACAGATCCCGCGACGGGATGGGTGGTGGGAAGAGACGGGGTAATCCTGCACACCACAAATGGCGGAGACAACTGGGATCCTCAGGACTCGGGAACTCTGACGTGGCTTGCGAGCGTCCATTTCGCCGATGGCAGCACTGGCTGGGCAGTCGGAGGCGACGCCACCCAGGCCACGATCCTGCACACCACTGACGGCGGAGCCAACTCGATGCCTCAGGTCTCCGGAACGGCCAATTCTCTCAGCGGGGTCCATTTCGTGGATGAGAATATCGGCTGGTGTGTAGGACTGAACGGAACGATTCTGCATACGATGAACGGCGGCATGGCTCCGCCAGATGTGACCATCACGCTGACACCGTACGGCGCACCGATCGTCATCCCGGCTTCCGGCGGTAGCTTCGAGTACAACGTCGTCATCACGAATAACGAAGCGAGCCCGCAGACCTTCGATGCCTGGGTCATGGCCACGCTCCCCGGCGGAATGCCGTATGGCCCGGTCCAGGGGCCGGTCCAGGTGACCCTTCCGGGCGGCGGGATGGTGAGCCGTGACCGGACGCAGAGTGTCCCGGCGTTCGCTCCGCCTGGCATCTATACCTACACCGCCTTCATCGGCGTCTATCCCGGTGAGGTCTGGGACAGCGACTCGTTTGAGTTCATGAAGTTGGATACCCGGCAATGAGGTAGTGCTTTTCGGTTACTGAGCAGAGCAGGCGGCCAGATGTGCGGACGGTTCGGGCAGTGACGGTATCGTAGCGAAGAAGCTCGAGGAATGATACAGGCACTGTAGCCAGTTTTGCCGTAGCAACGATGGCCGGGAAAGTGATATAGCGCCACATGAGCGACCCGGGCGGCAACGCGACCCGGGTCGCCGCCATTTCTGGCGTCCCTGTCCTCGCTGGAAACCGCGTTGACCGCTTCGATCATAGTCTGTCTTCCCCTGTCGAAAGAAATCCCATCTTGTAACGATCTTCCAGTGTTGCTGATGGACCCGGGTGTTGGGAGAAAGACTGTTGACAAAGGGGCAGAGATGTCTTGTACTGACCAGGTCATTTCCTGCTACCGATCGATACCTGATCACGGTGGCAAATCGATCGATCTTCTCGGTGCTTGCTGCAGCAGATCTGTGCCTACGCGAAAAAGGAGCTGCGGTATGTTCAGAAAACCGGTCGTCTGGGTCGTGTTTGTGCTGCTCGCTATCGGGAGTGTCATCTTCGCCGTCCGGTACTTCGCAGTGGCGTACCCCATCGTGACGCTCGATCTCGACATGAACCGCGAGATGGCACTCGAGTCCTCAGGAGAGCTGGCTCGCCAGCATGGGTGGGGACCGGAAGGGTTCCGGCAGGCTGCCTCATTCCAGCTCGATAGTCGAGTGCAGAACTTCGTGGAGCTCGAGGCCGGCGGTACTGATGCCTTCAGGCAGCTGATAGCCGAAGGGCTGTACGTCCCGTACACGTGGCGTGTCCGCCTCTTCAAGGAGGGGGAGACGAACGAGACGCTCGTCCGGTTCACGCCGAACGGCGAGCCCTATGGATTTGTCGAGACGCTGCCGGAAGATGAACCCGGGGCAACTCTCCCCGGCGATTCGGCACGCGCGGTCGCAGAGATGACAGCTCGCGAGTGGTGGCAGATCGATCTGGCGGCGTATGAGATGGTGGAGGAGTCTCAGGAGGTCCGGCCCGGGGGACGGATCGACCACACATTCGTATACGAACGATCTGATGTGCAGATCGGGGAGGGTCGGTACCGCCTTCGCCTCGTGGTCGGTGGCGATCGACTCACGGAGCTCACTCACTTCGTCAAGATCCCGGAGGCGTTTTCGCGCCGGTACGAGGAGATGCGCTCCGCCAACAATACGATTTCAGCTGTCTCCCTCCTTGCGACGGCCATTCTCTACGTGCTCGGCGGTTGTGTCATCGGACTCCTGCTGTTGCTCCGGGGGCGCTGGGTCGTCTGGCGCCAGCCGCTTCTCTGGGGCCTATTCATTGCCTTTCTCCACGTTCTCGTCGTCATCAACTACTGGCCGCTGGCCTGGATGAACTACGATACCGCACTCTCTTCACAGGGGTTCTGGCTGCAGAGGATCGCGCGGCTGCTCATCAACTTCATCGGGTTTGCTGCCCTGCTCACGGTGGTGTTCATGGCCGCCGAGTCGCTCTCCCGCAAGGCATTCCCGCACCACGTCCGGCTCTGGCGATCGTGGTCACCGGGCGTGGCGAATTCCCCCACTGTGCTCGGGCAAACGACCGGCGGCCTTCTGATGGTAGCGTTGTTCGGTGCGTTTGATGTCGCGCTGTACGCCTTCGCCAATAGAGCGCTCGGATGGTGGACGCCATCTGCTACTTTGTTCGAGCCCGATGTGCTCGCCACACATTTCCCCTGGCTCACATCCGTCGCAATTTCACTCCGGGCCGGCTTTCTGGAGGAGTGCTTGTTCCGCGCGATTCCAATCGCAGGGGCAGCGCTCATCGGACAGCGGCTCGGCCATCGCCGGGCCTGGATCATCGGAGCATTCATCGTTCAGGCCCTCATCTTCGGGACGGGCCATGCCAACTATCCGCAGCAACCCGCCTATGCACGCGTGGTTGAGCTGATCATCCCGTCGTTGGCCTTCGGCGCGATATACCTGTACTTCGGCCTTGTCCCGGCGATCATCTCGCATTTCGTGATCGACGTCGGGTATATCGGACTGCCGCTCTTCGTCTCCTCGGCCCCGGGTGTTTGGATCGACAAGGCGTTGGTGGTGATCCTGACGCTCGTTCCTCTGTGGGTGATCATCGGCGCACGGCTCAGGAGGGGAGAGTGGAGTCGGCTCAAGGAAGAGGACTATAACCGATCTTGGCAGCCGCCGGCGAGAGAGGAGCCTGTGCCGGTGGAGGCGAAACCCGTTGAACTGCCTGCCCTCAGCCCGCGGGCGATCCGCCTGCTGCTGGTGGGGGGAGCGGTGGGCCTCGTCATCTGGTTCTTCGCCTCAGACTTCCAGAACTACGCGCCCTCCCTGACCGTGGGTCGTTCCGGCGCAAAGGAACTGGCTCGAGAGACGCTCGCCGGGCGTGGCATTGAACTGGCAGAATCGTGGCAGGCACTCAGCCACGTCCAGGCTCAACCAGATCAGGAGGATCGCTTTGTCTGGCAGACCGGCGGGAGAGAAGACTATGCCGCTCTGATGGGGAGCTACCTCACCCCGCCCCGGTGGAGGGTTCGGTATGTGCGCTTCGAGGGAGACGTGGAAGAGCGGGCTGAGGAGTACCGGGTCTTCATTGTGGGAGAAGGGGAGGTGACGAGATTCCGCCATCAGCTGCCCGAGGCGAGGGCAGGAGCGACTCTGCCTGAGGACGAAGCGCGGGGGATGGCTCACGCGGTCCTTGCCGAGACCTACGGGCTTGATGCAGGAATGCTCAAAGAGGTTTCGTCAGTTCCATCCAAGCTTCCTGCGCGTACAGATTGGCTGTTCACGTTCGCAGATACCCTCAGCTATCTGTTGGAGGAGGGTGAGGCGCGGCTTGCGGTGGAGATCGCCGGATCCGAGGTGGTCGACTCCTATCGATATGTCCACGTTCCGGAGGAATGGGCCCGACAGGAGCGTAACCAGAGGAATGTAACTCGCCTCGTCGTCCAGACGCTCTGTACCACACTGATGATCGTGGTGATTGCAGCCGGAGTGGGGAGTGCGATCGTTGGATGGAGTCGTCGGACCTTCTCCGTTGGTGACTTCGTCACGTTCTCGGTGCTCTTCTTCGTTGTGGCGGCATTTGGATTCATCAACGATTGGCCTTCTACCGTGGCTCAGTTTTCCACGGCACAGCCCCTGTCGAACCAGGCCTTCACCGCGCTGGCCTTCTTTGTGGTGATGGCGCTGCTGCTTGCCGGTGGTCTCGCGCTCGTTCTCGGGTTCATCCAGAAGTGGAAGAGGGAGGGGAGTCCTGTGCGCGGGCCTGGCGGCCTGTGGCTGGGCTTCTCGGTGGGAGCTCTGATCGCCGGCATACAGGCTCTGGTCATGAGATTCGAGCCATCGCTGGAGCCGTTCTGGGCGGAGTATGGCGCGTTGGGGAGCTACATCCCGATCATTGGCTCAGCCATTGAGCCGCTCGGACAGTTCGTTCTGGTTACCGTCTTCTTTCTGCTGATATTCACTGTCGTGGATCGTTCCACAGAGGGATGGTCGAGAAGAAGAATACCGTTCGCCATTGTGCTCATCTTCGCGGCCCTCGTCATGGCCGGCCGTTCTGCAGATAGCGTACCCTTCTGGCTGGTTTCGGGGATCGTAAGCGGAGTCGTGCTCCTCTTTCTTTACGTATTGATTTTTCGGTTCCAGCTGGCACTCGTCCCGCTGGCGATGGCGTCCGTCGCCATCCTCGGTATGCTGAGACAGGGTATCGTGAACGCCCATCCCGCGGCCATTCCAGGGGCGATTCTGGCGATTCTCCTGACGATTGCGCTCTCGGTCTATTGGTACAGAAGATTGAGCACGGAGTGAGCGTCGGATGGGAGCGATGACCGGAGCAGCGCAGATGAGAGCCGCCCAGACGAGGGCTGGGCGGACGAAAGCCGCGCAGACGAGATCCGCGTAGACGACAGCTGAGGGGACGAGGACCGCCCGAACGAGTGCGGCCCGAGCGAGGACTGTTCAGACCGGGGCCGCCCAGACGAGCCGCGCCGACGAGGGCTGCGCAGACGAGAACTGACCAAACAGGAACTCCCGCCCGAGCTACGATACTCAGGGGCGGGAGTTCGTTGATTGTACGATGTGCCTCGGCGCCTATACTCGCCGCGCGTTTACCGCCAGCGCGAGGAGCGAGATGCACAATTACTATCAGTCTGGTTGTTCGTCAGTCAGACCCTTCGATCAGTATGGCTCTACATACGACAACTTCACCGCGTCAGCGATCACGTGGCCGTTCGCATTGTCGGTGATCAGGATCCCCTGAGAGCTGCTGTTATCGAACTCGAACGTTCCGAGATAGACCCACTCATTGCCCGGAGTAGACTGGTCGATCAGGATCCAGCCGGATACGCCGTTTCTGTCGCGGACCTTGTAGTGGGCATTCGTCGCCATCTGATTGAGATACTGGTGCTCGAACTTCCAGACGTACACATCATATACGCCGGGAACGACGGCGGTATCGACCCTCCAGCCGGCTCGCTTGCTTCCCGTACCCGGCCCGGTGAACCGGGCATTGCCCTCATGCGCATTGGCGTGGGTTCCGGTATTCCAGTTCCCCGCGAGAACGAGGAACTCGGGCTCGGCGTTGTCGACGATGAACGCATCGCACATGTGGACGGAGGCGGAGAATGCATCGATACCCGCTTCGACCACAGACGGTTCAGCAAGATCTGACGCCTCGAATCGCACCTTCACCTGATCGGTCGGCGTCACGAAATCACCGACCATGAAGCTGTGGACATACCAGCCGGGGAACGTGTGCGGCCCGAAGGTGTCGGCCAGTATCCACTCGGCACCGTTGTTGTTCGAGACATAGACCTTGAAGTAGTCGGCGTTGGGAGCAGATCCGAAGTAGTTCGTATACCAGAGAGCGTATTCGATCTCGGCATCGAGCCCCATGCTCAGGTCGAGCGTCGGCGAGATCAGCCATGTGATCCCACCGTCGACATCGGAGTTGCCATACTGATTGTCGGTGAGATAGCACTTGCCCGAACCATCGTAGTCGGTCGGCGGATCTCCGCGCTCGCCACCGCCTGCGGGCACGCCGCGCTCCCACGCACCATCGGTGAGGTAGGGATCGTTCTCCACAGTCCAGCCGAGATCCTCCTCGAAGTTATCGTGGAAGACCCGGGCGAGCCAGCCGACAAGCGCGGCGTAGGTCGTTGTCGGGGCATCAGGCGGGTCGTACACCACTCCGGCGATCGCGGCCGCGGCGCTGAAGTAGAACTCCGGCGTATCCGTGCAGCTCGGCGCCGGCAGGGTCGCCTCGTACAGGTCGCCGCCCTGGTGCACCAGGTATGAGGTGAGGAACTCGCCAGCATCGTAGCGATAGTGGATCAGTCCCGTCCCCGATACATACGTATCGGCAACCTCTTCGATCTGCACGGTGATCGTAACGGGATTCCCCGGTTCCACGTACTCGGGCAGGCCGTCCGGGTAGCGGAATCGAAGAGGAGGCGCGACCAGGCCCTTGATGCAGAAGTTTGCCGTATCGTTGAGGTCATAGAGATCGAGCCAGTGCGATCCGTCACGGTAGTAGCTCTGGCCGGGCTCGGATGCCGACTCCACAATCACTCGATACTTCGCACCGAGCAGGACGGGGACATCACTCGTGCGGTCATAGGGATGTCCGCCGGCCGAGAGTTGCAGGTAGATGTAGAAGTCATCCCCTTCTGTGAGCGGGACTGTCGTATCGAGGTCTATCGTGTGGAATCCCGTGTAGCCGGTCGTGCCGGACTTCGAGGCGAGTTCATCGAGGAGTTCGCCGCTCTCGTACCGGTCATAGACCTTGACCGTGTAGTCGACACTGTCCGCCGCGACATAGAAACTGACCCCGTTCAGCAGTTCGTCTCCCTCGGCGACGAACGCATTGAATGCTTCCGTGTAATCCTCCAACGTGTCGCGCCATCCATGGTAGTCGTGGTAGTAGATCCGGTCGTATCCGAGGGGCTCGACGTTCTGGAAAGAGATCGCGCCCATCTCGGGGTGCTGACAACAGTACTTGTCGTAGTACGAGATCCAGAAATATCCATCCAGACCCCAGTCAATGCCCCAGCTGTTCTTGCAGATCCACGCACCAGGATATGGCGCCTGCGTCACCTTCGTGTCATCCCATCCCACAATGGCGATCGCATGGTTGGGATCGAGGGTGCTGCTCGGCGGCTGATAGTGTATGTAATTGGACATGAACGCGTTGTCATAACACATCGATGTCCCCAAGACACCCTCAGCCATGATTTTGTTCTTGATCGTGTCGATGTTGCTCAGATCCGGCCCGGCGACGAACCACTCGATATCCCGCACGTAGTAGTAGTGAAAGCTCGGAAGCCACCTGTCCGGAGGCGTGGCATAGGATTGACCGTCGATCTCCCGCACCGCGCCCTCACTCCGCGTGAGATATGCCGAAGAGACCAGGTAGTCGCCCCCCATGTGGACTTCGAGACCGCCGCCGCCCGGGTCGTCGTCGTTGTTGAACGTGTTGAACCCGTTCCACCAGTCGAGGTGATACTCCGCCAGATTGGGTTCGCCCTCCTCCCCGGCCGCCTCCCAGGCTCCGGTCATGAGAAGATTTCCCTCAATCGCGCCCATCACGCCGTGAGTCCAGCAGGTACCTCCCTGCTGGGTCTTGACCGAGGTGACGTAGTTCTCGCCTCCGACATCGCGCAGGTCGAAGTAGGCCGGCGGGTCCTTTATGGGGCCCGGCGGCTCGAAACCCTGCTCAGGCTCGCCGACGGCGCTGCTGGTGCCGCCCGCACTTCCACAAAGACCTGCCATCAGCACAACGAGTGTGCCGATGAGAATACCTGCTACCATCCCATCCCTCGACATCACTTCTCTCTCCTTTCTCTGGAGCTGTTCTTTCTCCCCACAATAACCGCTCTGCGGGGTATTTCTGCCTTCCTCACTCTACGTATACGACCTTTATCGCATCGGCGATCACGTGGCCGCCGGGATTATCGGTCAGCAAGACGCCCTGGATATGGCTGTCATCGAATGCATAGGTGCCGAGGTATATCCACTCATGCCCTGGTTGAGACTGGTCGACCAGGATCCACTCGGAGATCCCATCTCTGTGGACGACCTTGAACCGGGCGTCGGTCGCCATGAGATGCATGTAATCGTGTTCGAATTTCCACACCCAGACCTCGTATACACCGGGCGGGACGATACCATCCATCCGCCAGCCCGCCCGTTCCCGTCCTGTCCCGGGCCCATTGTACCTGGCGTGGCCGTAGCAGGCGTTGGGATGATATCCGTGGAGCCACTTCCCGGAGATGGTGACAAACCCCGGATCAGCGTCATCGAGGATGACCTCTGCGCCGCCGATCATGATGATCTCCGGTTCCTGGTTGCTGTGGAGGACGAGCAGCTGGCCGTTCCAGACCCATACCCACTCTTCCTGTGCAGCGCCGGTATAGTGAGAAACAGCGACTGTCCAGTGCTCTTCCGGATTGTACTGATAGTACAACGTATGGATGGGGCCCCCTTTGCGAAACGCCCAGAGGTTTTCCCCGTCGCTCATCACGAAATTCATATATCCCGTTTCACCGGCAGCGATGAGTGTATCGATCGCTTCCACAATCCCGTCCAGAGTATTCCAGTTATTCTCCTCGATATGCTTCAGCAGGAGCAGGAACAGGTATTCGCTATCGCAGTTCTGGTTTTCCGGAGGCGGGCACACTCCTGAACAGTCCGGAGGATTGTTGAGGAGATACTCCTCTCCTATCACTTCTTTGAGCCGTTCGACGGAGACGAGGCCGTTGTGTTCGAACGACCAATCACGGCCATTCTTGTGCCGAATGAACGGATGCGGGTCATCGATCGTCTCCATACCGTGCTCGCAGCACCCGCTCGAGCAGAGTCTCACGTGAGCGAGCGCGATCTGCGGCTTATTCTCCTCCATGGACACGACGAGGCTGTCGTAGGTACTATCCGTGTACGCCCTCTCCATGCCCCTGGCGAATACGACCGAATCGCCGTACTCTTGATAGTAGGCGATTCCCCATCCGTCCACATGGTTTTCCTGGGAGAGGTTCTTGAGGGAGTTGGTGTCATTGATGAGATGGTTGATGATGATGCTGTCCGGGACACTGTCCGATATCAGGCCCCACATGCGGCAGTTGTCGCTTTGGTCTGAAGTTGGGGTGTGAGCCATTGTCAGGGGGTCGGCGCTCAGCAGCGGACCGGCAAACGCGGCATCCTGGGCCGGCGGAAGGCCGGTGAGGACCAGGATCTCTATTAAGAAGGAAAGAAATAGGATCACTGTCTCCTCCTGAGGCTCGTACCTACAGAATCGCATTTCGATGGACTGCCCGGCTCGACATGCCCTATGATACACTAGCTTTGGGCACAAAATCAAGGAAAAAAGCCGGAGTTTCGCTCTGGGGCGCGGGCCGGCCCGGTAAACCTGTTCGGGTCCGTCCCCGTGCCGAGGCCGGAAGCAGCGCAAGTTTGGAGCGATATTGGTGTTCTGCAGCTATAGAGACCGGCCGGAGGTCACGCGGCGGAGATCCCGCCCGAAGTCGAGCTCGAGTGCCAGTGTGGGCCTGCCCGGTGCCACAGGGGGACGGCCCACTGACAATCGTTTGTGCCGGCCTGCCGGTCATGGTAGATTATATTGGCCTCCGCCTGAGGAGGACTGGTGCCGCGGCGGCGCTTCCGACTTCTGGCCGGCCGGTGCGCCCTTCGAAAGTAGCACCGAAAGAGTTGCACCGAGACGCCGCGTCGGAGCATATCCGCCATGGCCCACTGACGCGGGGCGCGAATGCCGCGCTGCGACTGAAGAAGTACTTCATTAATGATAAGCTCTGAAGCGTATCATCTCACTGGCGAGGAACAACAACGGAGAGGTCCATGAACCTACGACCACTTCTTCTACTGCCCCTCAGTCTGGCAATCATGAGTAATAGCTCCTTCGCCGCCGACCTGCTGTCCCTGGACGACTGCATTTCCCTGGCGAAGGAGAATAACCTGAAACTTGCCCAGGCGGCGACGGCCATAGAGAAAGAACGGGCCGGCCTCACCGATGCACACTCGCTCTATTACCCGAGCATCAACCTCAGCAGTGGGTACAGAAATAACGAAGGACTTGCTGGGGGGAGGGAAGGACGGTATTCGACCAACCTCAGCGTGCGTTATCCGATATACCTGGGTGGATACGTCGGCGCGAGCACGAGGATTGCGGAGGCCGAGGTGGAAATGGCAGAAGTAGACTATTATCTTACGGAGAGCGACGTGGCGTTTGCGGTCAAGGAGGCGTTCTTCAGAATTCTACAGAAACGGGATCAGATAGCACTCATAGATAACATTCTTAAGAGACGTGAAGATGATCTCGTCATCATCAAACTCAAGTATGCTGCCGGCAGAGAAAGCTCGCCGGCCGTACAGGAGGCGGAGGCGAACCTTCTCCAGGCGGAATATGATAGAATGAAAGCGGAAGAGGAGCTCTTGCTCGCGAAAGTGGAACTCAATCTGCTGCTGGGTAGACCGCGGGGAGAAGATATAAGTGTGTGGTATCAGGATGAACCCATGGAACTGTCTGCGGTTGACAGCTTGGTCGAAGAGGGAAAGAGCGAGAGAGCTGAACTGGAGTTCGAAAGACTTTACAGGGAAGCAGTAGAGGCCCGGCTTACTCAAGCAAAGAGCGACTACTGGCCGACGATCTCCTTATCTAGTTCGTACGGTTGGCAGGGCGATGCACCCTTGGAACAGGAAGGAGGGTGGAGCGCAGGCATCGACGTCTCATTCTCCGTCTTTGAGGGTTTCTCGAGAAAGGCAAAGGTGACTGAGGCGACACTTGCGCTGAGAGAAGAGGATCTGAGGCTGAGCGAACTGGAGGATAGCATAGAGGAAGAGATCGAACAGGCGTACTCGAGCTGGAAACTGGCAGTGGTGAACCTCGATGTGAGCGAGAAGTCGCTTGACGCGGTCGGCGAGATGTACCGACTGACGAAGCTCCAGTATGAGCAGGGGCGCACCTCGTATCTGTTTCTGCAACAGAAAGAGTCGGCCCTCACTCGGGCGGAACTTGACCATGCTAATGCTCTCTTCAACTTGCGTGTGGCCCGCGCCAGTCTGGAGAGGGCGGTAGGACGGAGGAGTTGATGAAGAAGCTGTCATGGATTGTGATCGTGATTGCTGCGCTTGCCGTGACCGGATTTCTTCTTCTGCGGAAGAGAGACGCTGGGAACCAGCCTGCGTACCAGACCGCACAGGTCGAGCGTGGTAGGATAGAGATTCGAGTGCTCTCGACGGGGACGATCCAGCCGTACACCAGAGTAGAGGTGAACTCGCCGGTCAGCGGGAGAGTGGACAGGGTAGAGGTCGATGAGGGAGACATGATCAGGCAGGGCGATATCCTGGCATGGATTTCGAGTGAGGACAGGGTTGCCCTTCTCGACGCGGCACGCTCCGGGATCGAAGAAGCGGAGACGAACCGGAACGCAGAGATGCTGGAAGAGGCCAAAGCGGCGTATGATGTCGCAGCCAGAGCGTACAAACCGGTACCCCTCACCAATTCGATCTCGGGCGAGGTGATAACTCGGTCGTGCGAACCCGGGCAGAACGTCTCTATGCAGACCGTCCTCTTCGTGATCTCTGACAGGTTAGTCGCAGGGGTAGAAGTGGATGAGGCTGACATAGGCAAGATCGAGGAGGGACAGGCCGCCCGCGTTGTGCTCGACGCCTTTCCAGACGAACAGGTGGAGGGAAGAGTTGCCAAGATCTCTCGAGAGGGCAGGGTAGTCTCCAACGTCGTAGTCTATGATGTCATGGTGGAACCTGTGCACGTGCCGCCTCACTGGTCATCAGGAATGACAGCGAGCGTTCAGTTCGCCATCGAGGCGAAAGACGACATACTCATCGCTCCAAGAGGTGCAGTACGGGTAAGAGGAGGCAGAGAGCTTGCGCTGGTGCTGGGAGAAGGCCCTGAGCCGCGTCCGATAGAGACTGGGATCACCGACGGGAAGGTCATCGAGATCATGAGCGGACTGAGAGAAGGCGAACGGGTGATCGTAGGCGAACTCGAGAGCAACGCCGTGCCCGACGACCGGCCCCGGAGGCCGATGATGATGGGGAGGCCCCATTGATAGAACTGAAGAATGTGAGCAAGATCTACAGAATGGGCGTGGTTAGAGTGCCCGCTCTGAAGGATGTCTCATTGGCGATAGAAACCGGTGAGTTCGTAGCCATCATGGGACCATCGGGTTCGGGCAAGTCCACCCTGTTGAATATTCTCGGCTGTCTCGATGTCTCTACGAGCGGCCAGTACCGGTTGGATGGCACAAGTGTCAGTCAGTTGTCCGATTCGGAACTTGCTGAGATACGGAACGAGAGAGTAGGGTTCGTCTTCCAGACGTTCAATCTTCTGCCTCGTCTCACAGCATTGAGCAACGTAGAACTCCCGCTCATCTATGCTGGCGGTCAAGATAAGCGCAGGCAGAGGGCGATGAATGCCTTGGAGGCCGTGAATCTGGGAGATAGAGCCCTGCACAGGCCGACCGAGTTGTCGGGCGGAGAACGACAGAGGGTCGCGATAGCACGAGCACTGGCGAATGAACCGTCGATAATCCTGGCCGATGAGCCGACCGGGAATCTCGACTCTCGGTCCGGCCAGGAGATACTGTCGATCCTGGCTGAGCTTCACAAAAGGGGCATCACCGTCATTGTCGTGACGCACGATGAGTCGGTGGCCTCGCATGCCCAGAGGATAATCCGCCTGAAAGACGGCGAAGTCGTCGAAGATGAGAAGATACCGGATCGGCCCGCGCCTGACGAGGTCCCTGCATATCTCCGCGGCGACAAAAAGAAGAGGAAGCTGTCGATCGCCGAGCTGAAAGAGAGTCTGTTGATGGCCATGTTCGCCATCTTCTCCAACAAGCTTCGCAGTTCCTTGACGATGCTCGGAATCATAGTCGGCATCGCATCTGTGATTGCGATGATAGCAATCGGCCAGGGCGCCGGCGCTCAGATCACCGAACGGATCAGTCAGCTCGGGGCGAATCTCCTTACGGTGCGGCCAGGGGCGTACCATAGAGGACCGGCGCGGGGAGCACCGGGCAGCATGACTACCCTCACCTTCGAGGACGCACAGAGTATCGCCGAAGAGTGTCCGTCAGTCGCGAAGGTCGATGCCATGTACTCCGGCAGGGGTCAGGTAGTCTACGGAAACAGCAATACGAACACTTCCATAAGCGGGGTGACGCCGAACTATCCAGAAGTGAGGAACTTCCCGCTCGACAGAGGTTCTTTCATCACAGATGAGGACAACAGGCTCATGCGCCGGGTGGCAGTTCTGGGAAAGACGGTAGTGGAGGAACTTTTCGGCGAGGAAGACCCGGTAGGGGAGTACATCAGAATCGAGCGCGTCATCTTCCAGGTCGCCGGCGTCATGAGTGAAAAAGGTAGTAGTGGGTGGACGGATGAGGATGACGTCATCTTCATTCCGCTGAGAACTGCCCAGAAGCGGCTGTTTGGAGTCGATTACGTGTCGAGGATCAATGTCCAGGCAACGGACGAGGACGTCATGGATAGGGCATCGCGTGAGATTACCGCTCTTCTCCGCGACAGACATGATATCAGAGAGGATCAGGAACTGGACTTCAACGTCAGGTCCCAGGCGGAAATCCTTTCTGCAGTCCAGGAGACAAGCAGGACATTCACCATGCTCCTCGCCGGAGTTGCGACCGTCAGCCTCATCGTGGGTGGAATCGGTATCATGAATATCATGTTCGTCTCCGTCAGCGAGAGGACGCGCGAGATCGGAATCCGGAAGGCGATCGGCGCGCAGAAACGGGACATCTTGAGCCAGTTTCTCATAGAGGCAGTCACGCTTTCGCTGAGCGGCGGCGCCATCGGCATTCTTCTCGGCATGCTGGTCAGCACACTCATGAGTCATTTTGGTGACTGGCCGACCGTCATCACCACCGGATCTGTGCTGCTCTCCTGCTCGTTCGCCTTTGCGGTAGGGATCTTCTTCGGGTTCGTTCCGGCGCGGAAGGCGGCGTTCATGAACCCGATTGAGGCTCTGCGATATGAGTAGAGAGAGGCGTTTTGTGGTGATCATCTGGTGAGAGTGCTGCAGGATGGGAGGCAGCGGTTTCTGTGACATGGAACGCAGGGTCGGCTCGTGTCTGCTTCTCAAGCAGTCCTCCGCGGGTTGTCTGTGCGGCAAGGGAGCGGTTACTTCTGCAACTGACCGGCGCCTCGGAGCGATTGAGACGCCGGGCTACATGTCGGCTTCTGTTAGGAGGAGAGCTCAGGGGGAAGCGACGCAGAACCGTGCGTACGGGAGCAGGAATCAAGAGCTGCAGGGCAGGCGGGCGTGTGTATCGGGAGGGTCGTATCCGGTCCGAATGCGCTGGAGATGGAAGGTGCGAATTCAACCGAGAGGAGAAGACCCATGAGCCTGAAGCTGCAGGCGAGAGGCCATACGATGCGCACCGTGTGTTGTCTCGGCCTCGCCATACTCCTTGCTGCCGCGCTGGTGCTAGCAACGGGTGGATGCGCTCCGCGCCCGGCCAGGATGGTCGTCGTCACACAACCCTCGACTTCTGTGGAAGTGGTGTACGTTCAGAAGGCTCCGCCCGGTCCCCGGGCCGAAGTCAAGCCGCCGAGGCCGACGCGAAAGGCGGTGTGGGTACCCGGATACTGGAGGTGGGACGGCAATTCATACGTTTGGGTGCAGGGACACTGGGAGAAGAAGCCCCGTGGTTCTGCCTGGGTGCCGGGTCACTGGGACAAGAAACCTCGCGGCTGGGTTTGGGTGCCCGGGCACTGGCGGTAGCCAGTCGACCGCGGAGCAGCCGTGGCGGAGTGGAAGAGGTACACTCAGCGAGTAGAATGGGTTGGATCCGGCCCCGCTGGCTGCCTGCAGTGGAGGGGGTGGCCCGGCGCGGAGGGGAGAGGGTGTGGTGTGACGATCTGTGGATGGGTTTTCATATGGTGGCGGCGGTCGAGTATGGGGGGAGTGCCCGCTAAGGGCAGGCCGAGTGGTTTTCTCGGATCGGGAGAATAGCGGGCAGGTCAACGGCTACGTGCTTCGGGCCTGGCAGCAGGAGGTCCGAGGAGGTAGCCGTGCGTGTTTCTGTGAGCTGAGCTGAGCGGCCGCCTTGAGAGTGAGTCCGGCA
>LJUI01000043.1 GCA_001303705.1 candidate division TA06 bacterium SM23_40 | reverse complement strand
AACGCTGAGCACATCTTTGTTGAGAAGAATGAAGCGGTCATCTCCCCCGAATCGGCTCGAGAGCAAATTGCACAGGCGCTCGTCGATCTCGATCGCGACGACCTTCGACGCCCTCTCCAGCAGCTGCTCGGTGAGGATCCCAAGCCCGGGCCCGATCTCCAGGGCCACCTCTCCTTCCCTCAGTTCCGCGGCACCAACGACCCTCGACGCAATCCGCTCATCCGTGAGAAACGACTGTCCGAGCCGGCGACTGGGGCGGATGCCGCAGGCCTTCAACATCTGTGACACCGATTTCATGGAATCATCCTACTCCGGTCCGAGCCCCCCGAATATCTGTCGAGCCGTGCGTCCCGTTGTCGCCGCGATCTCCTCAACGTCGATCCCGAGCACCTGAGCAAGATGAGAAGCGACGTACTGAACGTATGCCGGCTCGTTTCTCTCGCCTCGATGGGGCACGGGAGCGAGGTAAGGAGCGTCTGTCTCGAGCACAATCGAGGTGAGCGGAATCCGCCGCACGATCTCCGCCAGACGCCTCCCATCATACGTGATCGACCCTCCCACCCCGAGCTGGAATCCGAGATCGAGGGCGCGCCGCGCCTGCGCCATATCTCCCGACCAGCAGTGAAGCACGCCGCCTATCCCGCAGGCCTCTCGCGCCAGTATCTCGAGTGCCTCCCGGTGAGCTTTCCGGACATGGACAACGATGGGGAGCCCGTGTGTCTGCGCGAGAGCGATCTGCTGTGCGAACGCACGACGCTGAACGGGGCGCGGTGACAGATCGCGGTGATAATCGAGTCCGATCTCGCCTATGGCTACCGTGCGTTCATTATCCGCCAAGGTGCCCAGCTCATCCAGCACGTCGCCGTTCAATTCCCTGGCGTCGTGCGGATGGACTCCCACTGTAGCCCGGACATGACGATGCGACTCCGCCAGCTCGACGGCTTTCCGACTGGTAGCAACATCAACACCCACCTCGACCATTGCCTCGACTCCGCCATCAATCGCCCGGGCGATCACCTCTTCCCTGTCGCGCCGGAATTGTCGCAGGCTGAGATGGGTGTGTGTATCGATGAGGCCGGCCATCGTCGTCAGCTCACACCCGCGCCGGTCTCTATGTCTCGGTCGAGCACGACAAGCGAGATGTGCGACTGATGCGACGCGGCGAGCAGCATGCCGTGCGACTCCACACCGCGTATCTTCACCTTCCTCAGGTTGGCGACGACGACGATCTTCTTCCCTATGAGCTCGTCGGCCTCGTACTCGGCGCCGATGCCGGCTACGATCTGGCGTCGTTCTTCGCCCATCTCGATCTGGAGAGTAATGAGCTTGTCGGTGCCCGGGACGCGCTCGGCCGTCTTGACCTCGGCCACCCGCAAGTCGAGCTTCGAAAAGTCCTCAATCCCCAGCTCCTCTTTCGCTTCCGGAGTCGGTGCCACGATTTCCTTGTCCTCCTTTTTTCCCAGTTTCGCAACCTGTCGCTGAATGGTCTCATCGTCGATCTTGCGAAACAGTATCTCGAGCTTACCTATACGATGCCCTGGTCGGAGTGTCTCCCAGACAGCATCATCCCAGTGGACTTCATCCCGCCTTTCTTCGAGGCCGAGGATACAACGGATCTTGTGTGTGGTGAAGGGAAGAAACGGCTCTCCCAGAAACGATATGGCCGACACCAACCTGAGACAGGTGACGATTGTTGCCGCGCACAGCCCGGGATCATCGTTGATTGTCCGCCACGGTTCCTGATCGTTGAAGTACTTGTTCCCTCGTTCCGCGAGCTTCATCAGTTCCCTGAGGGCGCGCTTGAACTCGAATCTCTCGATTGCCTCGCCGATGCGGCCAGGCGCCGACTCGATCTCCGCCAGCACCTCCCGATCTTCGGTGGCGAGCGCCCCCGCCTCAGGGATTTTCCCTCCATAATAGCGTTCCACGAATGCGACTGTTCTGTTCACGAAGTTCCCGAGGATATCAGCCAGTTCGTTGTTATTTCGCACCTGGAAGTCTCTCCACGAGAAGTCCGAGTCACGTCCTTCGGGCGCATTGACCGTGAGGCAGTAGCGAAGCGGATCGGGCTCGAATTCGCGCAGATAATCGGGGAGCCAAACCGCCCAGTTCTCGCTCGTGGAGAGTTTACGTCCTTCCAGATTGAGAAACTCGTTGGCGGGGATAGATCCAGGCAGGATGTACTGACCGTACCCCATCAGCATCGCCGGCCAGATGATCGCATGGAAGACGATGTTGTCCTTTGCCAGAAAGTGAACGAGTTGAGTATCATGATCGAGCCACCAGGTCCGCCATGCATCAGTGTTCCCCTGGAGTTCTGCCCACTCGACCGTTGAGGAGATGTATCCAATGGGGGCGTCGAACCAGACATAGAGCACTTTCCCCTCGCCCTCTGGCAGAGGGACCTTCACACCCCACTCCTGATCCCTGGTAATAGGGCGATCCTCCAATCCCTCCCTGAACCAGCCGCGGCATAGATTCAATACGCTGGGACGCCAATCTTTCTTCTCGGCCAGCCATTGTTCAAGACTCTCCTGAAACTCACTCAGTTTGAAGAACCAGTGTGTCGTGCTGCGCGGGCTCGGACGGCTCCCGCAGATCTTGCACTGGGGGTCGATCAGCACTTCCGGCTCCAGCCACCGCCCGCACTGCTCGCAGACGTCGCCGCGCGCTCTATCTGCCTGACAGTGAGGGCAGGTCCCCACGATATACCGATCGGCAAGAAACCGCTCGCAGTTCGGACAGTAGAACTGCTCTACCTCCCGCACATCCATATATCCCTTCTCCAGCAGCCTGAGGAAGAAGTCCTGAGCAAGGCGATGGTGGATCTCCCGTGTGGTGCGGGAGAAGTTGTCGAACAAGATGCCCATCTCTGCGAAGCTCGTCTTTATGTTTTCGTAGTACCGATCGACTATCTCCTGTGGCGAGACACCCTCCGCTTCTGCCTGAATTGTGATGGGAACGCCGTGCTCATCAGTCCCGCAGATGTACAGTACCTCTGTCCCTTTGAGCCGGTGATAGCGGACGAAGATGTCGGCGGGCAGATAGCAGCCAGCCAGGTGCCCGAGATGGATGGGACCATTCGCATAAGGGAGTGCGCTTGTCACCAACAGCCTGCTCATCGTACCGATGTCCCTCTACTGCTGCTTTCTCTGTCTGCCTTTGCGCTTCGACAGAAACCGGAGCGGACCTCTCCTCGTCTTTCGCTCCTCCTCCAACTGATCCACAGTGACTTCCTCCTCGACCCCATCCCGATACTGAACCGAGACGATCTCCCTGAAGAGGTCTCGCTTCATCACCCTTCCCTTGCCCCGCTCCGTTACTACTTTGCTCCCCACAATAGGAAGCTTCTCACTCATCTCCAGATAGAAGGATCGCTCGAACATCAGGCAACACATCAGCCGTCCGCACACGCCCGACATCTTTGCAGGATTCACCCACAGGTTCTGATCGCGAGCCATCTGGAGCGTGACAGGTTCGAAGTCCCGAACGAACGTCGCGCAGCAGAGACCCCTCCCACAGTTTCCGTACCCACCGAGCCACTTCGCATGGTCGCGCACGCCGATCTGTCGCATCTCGATACGAGTCTTGAAGATCCCCGCCAGATCTTTGACCAG
Source organism: candidate division TA06 bacterium SM23_40 (assembly GCA_001303705.1). Classification (GTDB taxonomy): domain Bacteria; phylum LJUI01; class LJUI01; order SM1-40; family SM1-40; genus SM1-40. Next base: position 15,133 of record LJUI01000043.1, on the reverse strand, counting down.
CGCGCGGAAGTCGACGCGCCTCTCAGCGGTGAAGTAGAACGTGAGCTTCTTGTTGTCGAACTGCTGCTCCACACCAACCAGCTTCATCGAGAGACCATGGTGCCTGACTCGTTCCTGGCATATGGCCAGCGCCTCGAACTCCTTGAGGCGGTTTCTCGCCAATTGCTCGAGATCCGCGCCATCGATGCGTCGCACGACACGCTTCTCCGGAAATCCGTCTGACTCCGGAGGGGCGAAGATCCCAACGACGGTCCCCATGTCTACGCCCTTCTCCGCCTCGACGAGCACACGTTCACCCAGTTCCAGTTCGAGTGACTCGTCGGCAATGAATCGATCGCGCCGCTTGGCTCGAAACTCAACCTCTATGATTGCGTCAGCCATATCATCGACCATCCAAATGTCACATGATTGCACTGGGGCCCGGTGAGCGGGCCCATACTTCGGCTCCGCCCATCCCACGACTCAGCCGAGAGACGAGATAGGCGAGCGCCAGACCAAGGTTCACATTCCCCTCGACGGCACGCAGCGTCTCATCGATCGCCCTGATCGTCTGCACAATCTCGTCCAGGGAGAGATCTCTCCCCTCTGCCGTCAGTTCGTTCCCCAGATCCTCATTCACCAGGTGCGCGCGAGCACGCACCTTGAGGACCATCACGTCCCGCCAGATGGTCAGCAGGAGTTCGAGCATTCGCTGGATTTCCCCTCGGTCGCTCTGCCTGGCCAGCTTCTGGACGAGTTCCGGGACCTCCTCCAGACCCGTACCGGCGGTCTGCATCAAGTCGAGCGCCTGCTGGCGTTCCTCCTCCAGGCTCCCTGTGGCCAGATCGAGGGCTCGGCCCAGACTGCCGTTAGCCATGCCCGCGCTCGCCGATGCGACCACCTGATCGATCCCGAAACGGTCGATGAGTGCGTGCTCAATGCTCTCGGATGCGAGCCGGGCGAACGGAATCGGCTGGCACCGCGAACGGACAGTGGCGAGAAGAGCTTGTGGTCTGGCCGTGGTGAGCACGTAGATCGTCGCCGGCGGCGGCTCTTCCAGCATCTTGAGAAAGGCGTTCGCCGCCTCAGTAGTCATGCGCTCTGCGCGGCAGACGATCACAGCCCGCATCCTCCCGACGAACGGACGGTGTGCGATCTCATGCCGGAGATCCCTCACTCCCTCGATCGAGATCGATGCTGCGCGGTCGAACCTCGGCCCATGCTCGCCCCACCGGGCATCGTGAAGTAAATCGTCGAGCGCCCCCTTCCCGGCTCTTGAGAGGGGAAACAGGTAACGGATGTCAGGATGGTTCCCGTGCAGGATCTTCCGGCAGGATGGACAGGCGCCACATGGCTCGCCTTCGGCTGCATCCGGGCCCGCGCAATTGAGCGCCTGCGCGAAGAGCAGAGCTGTCGTCCGTTTGCCCACCCCTTCGGGTCCGAAGAACAGGTACGTACCTCCGACGCGGTGGCTGGCGATGAGCCGTGAGAGCATCCTCTTCGCCCGCTCCTGCCCGATCAACTGGCTGAACGCCATCTCCCCTCACCCTCCTTGGAGCCAGGAAAGTGGATCGACCGGCGCGCCTTCCTGTCTAACCTCGAAGTGGAGTTTCGGTCCCTCGAGAGATCCTGTATCCCCGACCGTCCCCACCACATCGCCCTTTGCCAACACCTCTCCCACCGTCACACCTATCTGATCGAGGTGCCCATACAGAGTATACACGCCGTCACCGTGCTCGACAAGGATCAACTTCCCATACCCCAGAAACCGATCGGCGTACGCGACCAGGCCGTCAGCCACACACCGCACCGGGGTGCCGAGTGGGGCGCGGATATCGACACCGTTATTGCGGGTGGATGTTCCATACTTCGGGTGCTTCTTCATTCCGAAGCTGGAGATGATCTCTCCCTGCACCGGCCACGGCAGCGTGCCAGGCGTCTCGCCGAAACTACCGATCGCGGGGAGCGAGGCGCGCGCCGCCGCCTCGGCCGCCGCCCGCTCGGCCTGCAGCCGTGCCACCGTCTCCTGACGTTTCCGTTCGAGCTCGGCGACGAGCGCCTCCAGCTCCACCGCGGCCTGCTCGAGTTCTCTCTCGAGACGCTGCTGCGCCTCTGCCTCTGCCCTCACCTCCTCGAGCAGGTCCTGTCGAGCCTGCTGTCTTCTGGCGATCGCCGCCTCCTCCCGCTCTGCCTGCTCGCGGATACCTGAGACCTCGACCACCGTTCTCTCCAGGGCCTGGTGACGGTCATCGAGTGTCCGTCTCGTCTGACGGACCCCGAGATAGAGGTCCCTATCCTGAGCAGCTACGAGCCTCAGGCCGCGCAGCCTCGAAAACGCGTCAGTGAAGCTCTCCGCGCCGAGCAACACCTGGAGCGGATGGGAATTGCCATGCAGGTAGATCCCCCGAAGCCGCCTCGCGAGCAACAGACGACGACCCTTCAGGTCATCTTCTGTCTCGCCGATTGTTGCACGCAGCGCCTCAATCTCACGCGTCAGCCGCCTCTCTCTCCCTTCGAGCCCCCGCACCAGCCTCCCGGCAAGTTCGAGTTCCTCCTCGCTCTGCTCGAGACGGTGCAGTATCCCGCTCTCCTCTCCTTCCAATTCCCGCCGTCTGTCACGCGCGCTTTGTAGTTGCCGGGCCAGGTCTTCGAGCTGGCCCTCACTCTCGCCGATCCTGGCATCGAATTCCTCGATCTCCGATTTGAGCTGCGACACCGCAGGCCGCAACTGCGCCAAGAGCATGGTGGCTGCAGCGAGCGCAATGAGGAGCTGCCGACGGCGCAAATCGACGGAACTCATCTCCGACTGCCTCCCATCAGGATCCGATGATGAACGAAAATCGACATGCCTTGCCCGCACACCTCTCCACCACTGCACCATCATCCGCAGAGACAACTCACCAGCCGGCGATACGAGCACCGTCAGTACCTAAACGATCTTGCGGAGAGAGAACCCACTCCCGATGAGCCCGAGTACCGTTCCAAAGACGATGAGCAGCACGAAGAGCTCGGGCCGTACTGCGGGCTCCCCGCCGAGATGAGATATGGTCACATGGTAGAGAAGTGCCGTCACGGCGGCCGCAATCGTCCCGCCGAGAAGCCCCTGGACTGACCCCTCCACAAGGAAGGGAGATCTGACGAGCGAGTCGGTGGCACCGACGAGCTGCATGATCTCTATCACATCTCTCCGTGCCAGGGCGGCCAGCCTGATCGTGTTCGAGACGACGAAGATACTCGATGCGGCGACGATGATGCCCAGCACCACATCGACAATTATGAGTGTGCGCACCATGCGGCTCAACCTCACGATCCACGGCTCGCCGTAGTCAACCTCCACCACACCGGGAAAGAGCGACAGCTTCTGCCCGAGCGAGGCCATATGCTCCGGCGACTGATATGCGTCGAAGACCTCGACGCGGAACGATGGCGGAAGTGGATTCTCGTCCAATATGTCGATCACATCGGCGTCTTCCCCGAGACCGTGCCGAAGCTCCTCCAGTGCCTGCTCCCTGCTGACGAATGTAGCCTGCTCCACGCCCATGAGGCTCAGGATCCGCTCCTCGAGTGCCGGCGCATCGTCAGCCCGAAATCTCTCATCAAGAATGACCCTGATCTCGACCTTCTCGCGGAACCAGTCGATCAATCCTCCCAGATGGACCGTCGCGATGAGGAAGACCCCGAAGAAGACGAGCGAGACGGCAATCGTCCCCACGGAAATGGAGCTGAGCGCACGGTTATGGCGGAGGAGCCGCAGCCCCTCGCGCAGGGCATATCCCGCTCCTGGATTCATCGGTGACCTATCCCCCCCACGCTCCGTTCTTCGCCACGGATCTCGCCACTGTCCAAATATATCACTCTCGACGAGGTCTTCTCAACAATGGAGAAGTCGTGAGTGGCCATGACGACCGCCGTGCCACGCGCGTTGATATCTGCGAGCAGTCCTACTATCTCGCGAGCGCCGTCCTCGTCTATGTTGCCTGTCGGCTCATCGGCGAGGAGGACGACTGGCTCCCGTGCGATCGCCCTCGCCAGTGCCACCTTCTGTTGCTCCCCGGCGGAGAGCTGGTACGGCAACGCATCCCATTTGTGCCGCATACCCACCGCGCCGAGCGCATCGAGCGCCCGGCTCCTCACCTCACTTCGGCGCACCCCTGTCACTTCGAGGGCAAAGGCAACATTCTCATAGGCGTTCCTGTCCGGGAGCAGCTTCACATCCTGAAACACAACGCCCAGTTTCCGCCGGAGAAGAGGAATCTCCTCCCGTTTTATGCGGGCTGTGTCGAACCCAACGACGACAACGGTGCCATTCGTCGGCCGCTCTTCAATATAAAGCAGCCGGAGGAGGGTACTCTTGCCCGCCCCCGACGGACCGACGATGAACGCGAATTCTCCCTTGCCGATTGCGAAGCTTACGTCGTTGAGGGCGACCCAATCCCCACGGTAGACTTTGTGTACGTGGTTGAGTTCAATCATGCCCTCGCACTTTCATCGAGCACGACCTTTGCTGCCTCTGCTATGTCCCGCGCCTTGAGTCCGTAGAACTCCAACAGACTGTCAGGGTCTCCCGACATCCCGAACAGGTCCTGCACGCCGATACGCTTCACAGGAACAGGATGCTTCTCACAGACGATCTCCGCCACCGCACTCCCCAGCCCTCCGATCACCGAATGTTCCTCTGCCGTGACTATACCCCCTGTCTCTCTCGCCGCGGCGAGCACCTCTTCCTCATCGATCGGCTTGATCGTCGACATGTTCACCACTCTTGCATCGATGCCATCTGCCGCGAGGAGGTCCCTCGCCTCCATGGCCTCGTGGACCATGAGGCCGACGGCGATGATCGAGACGTCCCTCCCCTCTCTGATCCGGTGAGCGCGTCCGATCTTGAAGCTACAATCGGGACCGTAACAGACAGGGAACTTAGACCGTGCCAATCTGATATAGGTCGGACCGCGATGCTCGACAACTGCCTCGATCACCTGCTCGGTCTCGTAGGCGTCGGCGGGAACGATCACTGTCATCTTCGGGAGAACACGCATCAACGCAACATCCTCTGTGCACTGGTGGGACCCCCCATCGGCCCCGACCGTCACGCCTCCGTGTGTGGCGACGATCTTCACATTCAAATCGGAATAGCAGATCGACTGGCGGATCTGCTCCCATGCCCGTCCGCTAGCAAAGATCGCGAAGGTGCTGACGAACGGCATCTTGCCATATGCCGCCATGCCGGCGGCCGTGGCCAGCATGTTCTGTTCGGCCAGGCCCATATTGAAAAACCGATCCGGGAACCGCTTGCCGAACTCGGCGCTTCGCGTCGATTTCGACAGATCCGCGTCGAAGACGACGATCTCTGGATGTTCCTCCCCAAGCCTGGCCAGGGTTTTGCCGTATGCATCACGCGTTCCGAGCATATCGCTCACCGCACCACCCTCTCTCTCTTCGGTGCGAGCTCCTTCCGCGCCTGCTCGAGCTCAGCCTTGCTGGGAGCCACACCGTGGTACGATGCTTTTCCTTCTGCAAACGAGAGACCTTTGCCCTTGATCGTATGAGCAATGACTACACTCGGTGATTCCGCTTTGCCGGAAGTCCACTCGAGCGCGTCGCTCACATCCGCGAGATTGTGCCCGTCAATCTCCATCATCCTCCAGCCGAACGCCTGCCACTTAGCAGCGAGAGGACTGATCTCCATCACCTCTTCAACGGGGCCGTCTGACTGAACGCGGTTATAGTCGACGATGGCGCTGAGATTGCCGAGCCCGTAGTGCGCTGCCGCCATAGCAGCCTCCCAGGTCTGTCCCTCCTGCATGTCGCCGTCCCCGAGAACGGAGTAGACGCGGAGATCCTTCTTATCGAGGCGGGCGGCCAGCGCCATGCCGCAGGCAGCCGAGAGGCCCTGCCCGATCGACCCGCTGGAGAAGTCGATCCCGGGGGTCTTCGCCATATCCGGATGGCCTTGCAGTATGCTCCCCAGGACGCGCAGTCGGCTCAGTTCCTCGCGGGGGAAGTATCCCGCGCGGGCCAGCACTGCGTACAGGGCGGGCGCGCCATGACCCTTGGACAGGACAAGGCGGTCCCGATCGGGCCAGCAGGGTTCGTGCGGCCTGTGCCGCATATGCCGGAAGTAGAGTGCGACAAGGATCTCTACCATCGACATGCTCCCCCCGGTATGACCTGAACCGGCCTTTGCCAGCATCTCGACGATGTCGATCCGCAGCTGACGGGCGATCTCCTGCAGTTCCTCCACTTCCTGGTGCGACAGACCCATGATATCGATACCCCCGGGGAATGGTACATCGGGCCAGTTCTGGAGATGTCCCGAAACGCGCTCAGGCGGTGGGCCTCTTCACGGCCTCCATGGCCCTGTCGAAGGACTACAACATATAGTACCGCGCGGGCCCCATGCTACAATGTTTCGCCCCTGTTTACAACACCGGATTTGTCCAGCTCCCGCTCACCGGGCTCGGTCGGGCCAGAATTCATCCACACGTTCCTCCGACAGCACCCGATAGAGCTCGCGAGCCCGTGCTCGGGAGACATTTCCCTCAGGAACCTCCACCACCTCGACCTCGACCACCTTAGTCGGATAGGCGATCCTCAATCGTTCCCCGGGGTGGACGTGATGACTCGCCTTCGCCGCCCGTCCGCCAACCTTCACCCGCCCTCCATCACATGCTCGCTTGGCCAGTGACCGCTGCTTGACAAGTCGACTTGTCTTCAAGAAGAGATCGAGCCGCACCTCTCTCCCTCATTCCCTCCCGAGCTCTCCGCCCTCACCCGGAGGCTCGAGAGCAGGTCCTTCATCCTCTTCTTCTCTCTCGACGACCGATTCAGCCAGTCGGTTCTCGACGTAGATCTCCTCTTTGAGTTCCTCAATCCAGCCCTTCGATTTCTCCTCCAGCTTCGTCTGAAACAGGAACTCCTTCAGGCTCCCCTTTATCTCGTCATATGTCGGTCGCCTCGATGCCTCATACGCGTCGACACGGACTACGTGGTAGCCTATGTCGCTCTCCACTATATCGCTGATCTCTCCCGGGCCCAGACCCTCGATCGCGTCGCGGAGGAACTGCCCGAGATCATCCACCACAAACTCGCCCAGCACACCTCCGCGGTCGCGTGACTCGGCATCGTCTGAGTACCGGCCGGCGAGCGATGCGAACCTCTCTTCTGCGAGCGCCATCGTCCTCACCGAGTCCGCCCTTACACGTGCACGCGCGGCATCCTCTGGCCCGGGGAGGAGGAGTACGAGGATGTGACTGATACGCACCCTGTCCGCCTCCTTTTCCTCGCACTTCAGAATGTGGTATCCGAAGACCGTTTGAACGAGGCCCGAGACCTCGCCAGGCTGGAGGTCGAATGCCGCGGTCTCGAACTCCGGCACCATCTCTCCCCGCCCGAAATACCCCAGATCGCCCCCCTGGGGGGCACTGCCCGGATCTTCGGAGAACCGCCTGGCGAGCATCGCGAAGTCCTGCCCCTCCTTGACTAGAGCGAGGATCGCCTCTGCCCGCTCCTTCGCCGCCTTCTCCATCTCCTCGCCAGGGACGACGGCGATCATTATGTGCGAGAGAGTAACCTTCGCAGGTACGAGTGGGATCGAATCGATGTGCGATTGGTAGAATTCCTCAACCTCGCGGCTGGAGACGAACACACCCGGCCTCAATCTCCTCTCAACGAGGCCATCGACGAGAAGGCGTTCCCGGATATCCTCACGATAACGAGCCCGCAAATCATCCACGGTCAACCCCTGCTGCAGCACCTCCTCCTCAAATGCTTCCTCGCTGGGGAAGCGACCAGAAATCTCCTTGATCGCCTGGTTGAGTGCTTCCTCCACCTCTGTTTCACTCGGCTCGATCGTGTCCCGCTTGGCCTCCGCCAACAGTATCCTGCTCTCGATCATCCGCTCGAGAACCGACGAACGCAAGTCTTCAAGCTGGGCCTCGTCCTCAATCTCCACTCCGAATTGGATGTAGTACAGGTACACCTCCCGAGTCAGCTCGCTTTCGAGTATGACGTCGTCGCCGACGACCGCGACGATCCTGTCCACCGTCTCCCTGACCGCCCACGAGGTTCCCACCATGAAGAGAAGAAAGAGAAAAAGGATGTACCTGCGAAGATCGTGCATCATACAACTCCCTCAGTTTTATGGCCCCATCTCGATTTTGGGCGACCGATCGATCCGGCGCCCGAAACCCATTACCTGTCAGGCCCAGCATCCATCGGCCCCATCGCTCCGGACCCGCCTCCCGGCAGCGCGGGCTCGATCCTCTCGAGGAGGTCGAGGTTCAGCTCGATCCGCGCCCCCGCGCGGAGCTCATCGAGCCAGGAGCTGAGCAGTTCATCCTGTCTCATCGCCATCATATATCCACGCAGCTCGTCCTCGATCTCCTCCAGAACAACGATCTTTCCGGCGGGTCGGTGGCTTATCATTTTGATGACGTGGTACCCGTATCCCGTCTCGACGACATCGCTCACCTCCCCGAGCTCAAGCGCAAAACACGCATCCTCGAAGTCGGGCACACCGCTTCCTCGCGTGAAGTACGGGAGCTCGCCCCCCCTCTCCCTCGATGACTCATCGAGTGACCATGCCCTCGCCAGCTCGGCGAAATCGCCGTCAGCACGAATTTCCTCGAGGATCCTTTGGGCCTCGCCTGGGGTGCTCACGAGAATGTGGGCCACTTTGATCTCGGTCGCATAGTCATCCTCATGCTCACGATAGTAGGCCGCAACATCCTCATCGGTCACCTGCGCTTTTTCCTCCATCTCCCTGCTCAGCAGCTCCCCCACGAGGATCTCCCGCCGGAGGTTCTCCAACTTCGGCGCGACCTCAGGATCCCTGTCGAGCCCCCGGCGCATCGCCTCTCTGTAAAAGAGCTGGGTGTCGGCCCACCGCTTCACGTGGTTCTCCATGTTCTGCCTTGTGAGAAGAGGACGCACTTCCTCTGGAATCTGAGACAGGAATTCATCGAGGGTCAGTGTGGCGTCATCCACCCTGGCGAGTATCTCTTCTTCCCCTTCTCGCTGCCCACAACCGGGCAGCCCGAGAGTCAGCGACAGACCAAGGGACAACGCCATGAGACCCGTGACTACAACAGCCGCTAGATCATTTCTCCTCTGGTTCATCGATTACCTCCGCCATCTGTTGTTCGTAGCGCGCCACCAATTCCTCATCAATGGAGACGTCCACGCCCTGCCTCAGTTCCGCCACAAAGCTCGCAATGCGCGCTGCCCTCAGCTCTTCCCGAAGGTCCCTCTCCACCGTGCGCCGTGCTTCGTCGAAGGTGAGCTGTCGACCCGGCGTCCTCGCCGTCACTTTCATGATCGCCACGCCGCCATCTACCGCAAATGCCTCAGACACCTCACCCCGCGACAGACGAAACGCCACTTCCTCGATATGTTCGAAACGCCCCCGGGCGAAATATCCCAGATCGCCGCCGCGAGGTCCTGAGGGATCGATCGAATGTTCTCGGGCAAGCCGTTCGAAATCCTCCCCGCGAGCGAGCGAATCGAGCAGTGCCGCCGCCTCGGACATACTCTCAACGACAATGATGCTCGCCCTTACCTCCTCTTCTCGCTCGTACTTCTCCCGGTGGGCCGCGAAGTATTCACGGAGCTCGGGCAGAGACGGATCTCTCCCGCTCCCTATCTCCGCTTCGAGCACTCGCTCCGCTATCAGTTGATCACGCTCCCTCCTCAACGTGCGCAAGAATGTCTCTTCGCTGTCAATCCCCAGCTCCGCTGCCCTCTCCACGAGCAGCGCACGGTCGATCTCCCGCTCCACAAGGTCGCTCAGCACAGCTTCGTCCATGGGCACCGAACCACTCGGCCTCGACATACGGAGCCGCTCGAGGAGCTCACCAGCGGCCCACGTAGTATCCCGGAACGTCACTACTTCGACGCCCTCATCGCCTCTTCCCCTGGATGACGCAAGCAGCGCGAGCTCTGCCAGTCCATCTGCCCTCACCTCCACCCCGGCTCCGTCCCTCAGTTCCTGATAGTAGTCTCCCTCCTCAGGGTTCCCTGCGTTCGGATCGCCGACCTCACGCCGGTAGGTCTCCAGGAGAAGCTGCTCTTCCTCTATCCACGCGAGTTGTCGCTGGATGGCCGGCAGATGATCGTACCCTCTTCGCTCTCCCTCTATGGCGAGAACGGCCCGCTCGATCATCCTGTCGAGTACAGCGCGTGAATCGGCAGGTCGCGGGTTGCCCTCGCCCGCCGCGCCGAGACCGCACTCCCAGATCCAATCGGCGGCAGTCATCTCACGCTCGCCTACGGTGGCAATGACCGGAGACGGTGACTCTCCGCACCCGCAGATGAGGAACAAGGACAGACACAGCAGGACGACGGCTACGAGCAGGTTCGGTATATCCGTCCTGAGCGCCGCACACCGCATTCGGCACAACTCCTGTGGTTCCAGCAACATGTCGTCGACCGGCAGCCTTCCCGCCCCGGAGCCGCTGGGCGTGGTCACGACGCCTTTTCGTGAATCACCTGTCCAGGGAGATAGTCAATGAATGGCGGGACGAGCCTAACACCCTAGGCGAGGCTTCGCAACACCTTTTTGACCAGATCGAATCGGAGGCGTTCCTCTCCGAGCGTGACTCTGATGGCGAACCTGCCGGCTGCCGCGAATTCGATCGGCTCCTTCACCTGCTCCATGAGATATGCGATGCGCTTCCGGTCCGGCTCCGTCCCGCGCGGGTACTCGAACTCGGCCACGCGCTGATGGACGGTCACGCGCTCCACCGATGCCCGCCGGGCGAGGATCTTCAGCTTCATCCCCTCGATCAGCATCCGCGCGGGCTCCGGGAGCCTACCGAACCGATCTGCGAGCTCTTCTTCAATGCTCGCCACCTGATCCTCTTTCGCGCACGAGGCGATGCGCCGATAGATCGCCACCTTGTGCTCGGCATCCCCGATGTAGTCATCCGGAAGGTAGGCATCGACGCCGAGTCTGATCGTCGGCTCGGACTGTTCCTCAGGAGCCTCGCCCTTCAGCTCCCGCACGGCCTCATCGAGTAGCTTGCAGTACAGATCGAATCCGACGATGCCGATGTGGCCGTGTTGCTCCGGCCCGAGGATGTTCCCCGCACCGCGGATCTCGAGGTCACGGAGCGCGAGCTTGAGCCCGCTCCCCAGTTCATGAAAGGACTCGATCGCCCCCAGGCGCTTCCGCGCATCGCGCGTTACCCTGCCGCCGGCAGGCACCAGCAGGTAGGCGTAGGCAAGCCTATCTGACCGGCCAACGCGTCCTCGCAGCTGGTGAAGCTGGGCCAGCCCGAACCGATCGGCGCGATTCACGACGATCGTATTGACATTCGGTATATCGAGCCCGGACTCAATGATCGAGGTGCTGACGAGAACCTGAAATCGCCGGTTGAGGAAGTCGACCATGGTCCGCTCCAGCTCATCCTCCCGCATCTGTCCGTGGGCGACGCCCAGCGTCACCTCCGGCACGAGCCGGCGCAGGAAGTTGGCCATCGAATCGATCGACTGTACCCGGTTATGGAGGAAGTAAACCTGTCCTTCTCTGTCAACCTCGCGCCTGATAGCATCCGCGATCAGATCTTCATCCCACCGCACGACTCTGGTGACGATCGAAAGTCTGTTCTTAGGCGGCGTCTCTATCGTCGACAGATCCCGTATACGAACCAGCGACATGTGGAGCGTGCGCGGGATGGGAGTCGCAGTCATCGTCAGCACATCGACGGTGCGGCGGAACCTCTTCAACCGCTCCTTGTGGGCGACCCCAAACCGCTGCTCCTCGTCGATGATGACCAACCCCAGGTTCTTGAACTCGACATCCTTGCTCAGCAGGCGATGCGTCCCGACGACGATGTCCACTGTCCCTCGCCTCAACCCTTCAACAATTGCTTTCTGCCGGGCCCGACTGCGGAACCGCGACAACATCTCGACGTTGATGGGGAAGCCCGCCAACCGCTCGAGGCAGGTGTTATAGTGCTGCTGTGCAAGTACGGTCGTCGGCACGAGGATCGCGACTTGCTTCGAGTCCATCACCGCCTTGAACGCCGCGCGCAGGGCGACCTCGGTCTTCCCATATCCAACGTCACCGGTGACGAGACGGTCCATGGGTTTGGCCGACTCCATGTCGCGCTTGATTTCCTCAGTGCTCTCAAGTTGATCGTCCGTCTCCTCGTAGATAAACGAACTCTCGAACTGACGTTGCCAGGGCTTGTCGGGCGAGAACGAGTAACCTTCATATGCCTCTCTCTCCGCGTACAGGGCGAGGAGTTCCTTTGCCATCTCTCTGATCGCCCGCTTTGTCCGCTGCTTGGCCCGCTCCCACATCGCACCTCCCAACTTGGAGGGACGCGGCCGCGCATCGCTGCTCCCTATGTACCGCTGCACGAGATTCATCCGTTCAACCGGAACGTAGAGTTTATCGTCGCCCTCGTACCGGATCAGCAGGCAGTCAGTAATCGTCTCGTCGATCTCGATGCGTTCCAGGCCGGCGTACCGCCCGATCCCGTAATCGACGTGCACGATCCAGTCGCCCGGGGTAAGCGTAAGGAGGTCCTCCAGAGGGATCCCGAGCCGCGCCCTGGGGAGTGCGCGGCGCCGCCGGAACCGACCGAATATCTCATGGTCGGTGTACACGGCGAGCCCGGCGTCCGGGATCTGAAATCCCCCGGCCAGCGAACCGAGCACGAGCTCCAGTGGGGCCTCGGCCTCGCTCAGCAGTTCAGTGAGCCGCTCGATCTGGCCCCGGCTCTCGCAGAAGAGGAACTGAAGATATGCCTCTCCGCCGAGTCGTTCGACCTCCTCTTTGAACAGAGTGAAGTTCCCACCATAGGGTGATTGGGGTCGGGAGGAAAGGGAGAGAGTGTCGGGCACGGCTCCGCGTTCAAGGATGAGGATAGGGAGTCTGCGAGGCTCGGCCGGGGACCCGAGAATGTGCTCGAGCGCTGATGCCGGCGGTAGAATATGCACACCCCATTCCGTCTCAGCGTGTGCCCCCCTCCCGCCATCGCCTTCGCCGGCGTGTCGAGACAGCTCGTCGGCGAGGACAGCAGCCTCGCGCTCCAAGTCGTCCCTGCCATGTACAGCGAGGACTGCTCCCCGGGACAGATAGTCGAATACAGACACGAGCCGCTCGTGGAACGCCACGAGGTAGCGCTCGATGCCCTCGAAGTACGGCCCTTCATCCTCTGGAGCGATGAGTTCCACTCCCCGACGCGCGAGCGCACTAACGCCGCGGCGGTATTGCTGCTCATCGAAGAAGAGCTCGCGGAACGGGAGTATCACGGCACGCTCATCCTTGCCCACGGAGCGCTGCGTGAAGGGATCGAACCTCCGGAGCGATACGACCTCGTCGCCGAAGAACTCGATGCGCAGGGGTTCCTTCATCCCGAACGAGAAGAGATCGATCAATCCACCCCGCCGGCTCATCTCTCCCTGCTCCTCGACGACGCTGCGGTACTCGTACCCCAGGTACAGGAGACGCCACAACAGACCGTCGACATCGATCTCGTCGCCGACCCGCACCTCGATCCGCGATGCCAGGTATGCTTCCGGCGGCGGCACCTGCTGCATGAATGATTTCAGGGAGAGGACGACAACGGCAGATCGGTTCTGGGTCATCGCCTCAAAGGCCTCGATCCTCGAGCCGACGACCTCCTGGTTCGGGCTGCCTTCTTCATAGGGGAGGAGGTCCCAGGGAGGGAGACGGTGCACCATCCCCTGGCCCAGGAGTACAATGAGATCCTGATACAGGGCCGTCGCCCGCTCCTCATCTCCGGCGATGGCGGCGATCGGACGCTCGAGGCGACGTATGAGGTAAGCGACGACTGCCGAGGGCTGCGAGCCCGCAGAGCGTGACGGGAGATCTGCCTGCCGCAAGCTCGCGCGCGACATCGTGCAGCGCGGGGACCCGTTCGAGCAACGGGCCCAACCTCGCCGCGGGGCTATCATCGGTACTATCATGGGGAATGGGAGTCATCAACAGCTTCCTCGTCCTCGGACCGCATACCATCGTGTCATACCCGCCAGGCAGGCTGTCGCCGGGATCTTGGCAAGACAGAGCCACACCTTCCATCATAATGTCTCATCCACCCCTGCCTCAAGACAAATGTCAGGCCACCACGGAGCGACGAGGCCTGCGCGCGTTCACTCGCTGCTATGTGATCCCTGACTAGTCCGAACTGAGTCAGTGCAGAGTCCCGGCTCATGCAGGTTTCCGGCATCCGTCCCCAGACGTATCAGAACGACAAAAAACCGGCGACTCCTGATGTGCCGCCGGCTCGAAGACCGCAAGGTCATTTCTGGTCAGCCCTATCGCAGGATGACCACCCGCACCAACTCTGTATGATCGCAGGCCGAGACACCTGCCCTCCACCCTATGGCTCGACCACCGTGAACTCGAAGGTGTCTGTGTCAAACAGGTTGCCAGGCACTCCTACCTTCCACGTGAAGCTCGAAGTGCCGAGCGGGAATGCCACGGGCACCTCATATTCCCGGACATAGTGCCAGTTGCTCCGGGGACACATGACTCCGTACCCAGGTCCCTCGAGCGGATTCCCGGGCCATGGCTCTCCACCAGGAAGGATCAGCTCGACAATTCCCCAGGACGGCCGGGGTTGATCGTGGCAGTTCGCCAGAGTGTACAGCACACCCTTCGTCTCTCCCTGGTGGACAATACGGGCCTGCTGCGTCAGGTAGGCAACAAGGGGCTTCGACTGATCGAAATCGAACGCTCCCATATCGCTCCGTGTGCCATCCTGATCCAGGTAGTCTGGATGCCCGGAATCGATACAGGGTGAACCCCACAACAGACGATAGTCCTTCCAGCCCGGGTGCACGAACTGCGGATCCGCATCGATATTCCCTTCCCCCAACCAGCCTCCCTTCACGTCCGAGTAACTGATTTCTGTGCCGCCGCCATACTGAACAGCAATCTCCTCAGTGCCCGCGAAGGTCGCACCATTGTCCCACAGGATGCAGTTACCGACCTTGGGCCATGCCGAGTAGATCGAGTAGATCGCACCACCGTACTCGCCCGCCATGTTCCCTGTCATCGTGTTGCGCCTGATCCGCGGGGAGGCATCGTGACAACAGATCCCGCCGCCATCGTAGGCCGTATTTCCGGAGACCGTGTTGCCGATGATCAATGCCTGGGATGTGGCCAGATTCCCGGAGTAGA
>LJUI01000042.1 GCA_001303705.1 candidate division TA06 bacterium SM23_40 | reverse complement strand
GCACACACCCAGGCCGAACGCATCGTGCGATCCTCCGGGGTCCAGATACAGATCCACGAGCGTATCCATGGGCGAGCCGCCGAAGTAGACATACGCCTCCCCGGTCATCCCGGGCCCGGCGTCAAACGCAGTGATGACTACGTCATCATACCCATCCACATTCACATCCCCACAACCAGCCAGATTGCCGGCGAAGGACCCACCATTCCCGTGGATCTCCACATCCGGCAGGCTGTCCACAACAGGGCCGCCGAAGTAGATATACGCCTTCCCGCCCATGTTGTTGGCAGGAGCCCCGATGATGATGTCGGAGTACCCGTCTCCATTCAGATCGCCTGCTCCAGCAAGCGCGCTCGCATAATATTCGTTCCATTCCTCGCTCACAAAGACAACATCTGCCAGCGTATCGAACGCTGCCCCCCCAAAGTACAGGTATCCGCGCCCGAACCCGTTATAAATCGGGCGAAGAGCACCCACCAACAGGTCCGGGTCTCCGTCTCCGTTCATATCTCCCACGTTCGCAACCCGGTACCCGTATTCCTCTCCATAGATCGCATTGGTCAGCGTCAGCATCAACTCCGGCACCTCAGCCCTGATGGCGGAGCCAACTGCCACCAGGAACACCAGGCCTGAAATGTAGACGACATTGTGAATCCTCATCACTTCACCTGCCCTCGGGATGGGCGATGTTCATGCTGCAAAAAACAAAAGAACGACCACTCAGCTGTGACGCTCGGTGTCGCTCTCGAATAGCCTGCCTTTGAGCTGTTTCAGTGCCAAACCGCTCCCGAGGCCACCGGGCGCCCTCTGCCAGCCCCTGGCCGGCAGAAATCTCGGGAACTCAACGCCTACCGTGAGAGTCTACACCCATTCGGCAAATGTGTCAAGAAGATAAAGACCTGAGACGCTCTACCAGGCACATCGATCGCCTCAGCTCTACCCAGTACTCAGCGTCCTTTCACCTGATTCTTTGGGTCTCGCGCAACCGAGCCCGGATCTCGACGGAAACACCCACTTCATCCGCAATCGTGAGCTGCACCGGCCGGGTCCGGTCAGCACGAGCGCACTCCGCTCTATTCCAGCGCACCGATCGCCTCCTCCACCGCTCGGAGGACCTCACCGGACTTGACGGCCTCGGTGAGCGCATTGATATCGTCGAAGAGCGGGCGATCCTCATCGACATGATCGACGTGCGAGCGCACAACATCGTATGCCGCCTGCACGCCTCTCCCGGGCCTGAGCGGCTTCCTGAAGTCGAGTGCCTGAGCACCTGCCATCAGCTCGATAGCCAGGACTGCGTTGGCGTTCTCCAGTATCTGTCTCGTCTTGAGCGCGGTCGTCATCCCCATGCTGACGAAATCCTCCTGGTCGGCTGCTGCGGGGATCGAACCTGTGGCCGCAGGATGGCTGAGTATCCGGTTCTCGCAGACGAGCATCCCGGCGGTATACTGCGTCAGCATGAGCCCGGCGAACATGCCTGCCCCTTTGGTGAGGAAAGCGGGGAGTCCCATGCTCAGGTGCGGGTTCATGAGCCGGTTCGTGCGCCGTTCCGATAGCGTGGCAATGGTCGTCACCGCGGTACCCAGCATCTCGAGCGCGAACGCGAGCGGCGTCCCCTGGAAATTGGCGCCGGTGATACATATCCCGCCCTCATCAGGGAAGAAGAGCGGGTTGTCGCCCACGCCGTTGAGCTCGATCTCGAACATCCGACGCGAGAACTCGTAGGAGTCGCGCGCCGCACCCACGACCTGCGGCGTGCTCCTCAGACTGTAGGCATCCTGCACCTTCTTGCCCGTCTGTGTGAGGAAATCGCCCCCGTCGACGACCTTCCTGATATTCCTCGCGGAGACGACAGCGCCGGGATAGCCGCGCGCTGTGTGGAGACGTTCATCGTATGCGAGCATGTTCGCATTGAGCGCATCGAGGGTCACACCGGCAGTGATCTCCGAGGTCTTCACCCAGCGCATGGCGTCGCAGAGCTGGAGGGATCCCATCCCGGCGATCATGTTCGAACCATTGATAGTGGCCAGCCCATCGCGAGCCTCGTACACGATCGTAGGGATCCCCGCCCTCTCCATCGCCTCCTTCCCGCTCAATCGCTCGCCCTTGTACAATGCCTCTCCTTCTCCCATCGGCACGAGGGCCATCTGCGCCATAGGGGAAAGGTCACCGCACGCACCCACCGAACCCTTCTCGCAGACAACCGGCGTCACTCCGCGATTGAGCATCTGGACGAGTGTCTCGACGACAACCGGCCGCAACCCCGAACGGCCTTTGCACAGGACGTTTATTCTGCTCGCGATCGCCGCCCGCACTACATCCACCGGGAGAGGCTTCCCACACCCGGCAGCATGACTGTAGATGAGGTACTTCTGGAACATCTTGGTCTGCTCAGGCGTCAGGACTACCTCAGACAGCTCTCCGATGCCGGTCGTCACGCCGTACATTATCTCGCGCGCCTCGACCTTTCTATCGACGATCTCGCGGCACGCCTGAATATCCTCCATGACGGCATCAGGAATGGTCACCGTCTCGTTGTGTCGGGCAACCCGCTCCACATCCTCGATAGTGAGGTTCTTCCCGTCGAGAGTCACTGGCATATCTCATCCTCCATTTCACGTATGTGCCAGCCGGCCGCAGCCGGTCCATCTCCCTGGATTGCTCCAGTCAGAACTCGTTTCGAAAGGCCACGCTCCTCTCACGTGCAGGCCACACGCGGGTCAGATGCGCGGCACGCGCTGGTCATGTGCGAATCACACGCCCGTCACGAACGGATCACACGCGGGTCACGTCTAGGTCACACGCCCGTCACGTACGGGTCACACGCCCCTCACATGCGGGTCACACGCGGGGGCCGGCGTTCAAATGTTCTTGCACTTTCGCACCTCAGAACCTGCATGTCAAGGTCAAAAGAGACGTCCACCATTGAGAACGGTGAGACACGGCTCCAGGATGCTCCACGCTCACCGTTGAAGGAATCACTGACGCTTCGCCTTCGGGCATCTTCCCCGCGCCGGGAGATAATCCTCGACAGCCGAATCTTCGCCATAGAAAGGGAGCCACCACCTCAGCAAATCTCTCTGCATTCCCGTGTTCCTCACACCAAGTAACTGCTGCCTCTGAGGTGAATCTGAGATCTGCTGAGTAGAATTGTGAAATTCTCGTTGGAGTCTGTTCCAGGCCACGTCAGAAGACCAAGGATCGGCACCCATCCCCTCCAGGAACGCCAGCCTCACATTGTGAACCACAGCTGCTCTATGCTATCAGGAGCCTTTCAGCATGTGGATAACGTCTCATGCCTCCGGGTAGATCCGCTTGAGGACGTAATCAATCACTTCGTAGGCGTCCCGTGCGATGCGCTCTCGTTCCTCTCTATCGATTTCTTCGAGAAAGTCGGCGACTGCCACTGGGCCAACCGCATCATGAGCTGAGAATTTGTCACTGATCTTCGACAATCCCTCCCTGATGAGTCTGTTACTGGACCTCGGAATGACCGCCTCAGCCACATCATCTGGGCCGGTTCCGTACTCACGACAGAGCATGTAGATGTCGTATGCATCTTTCTCGCTGCTTCGGTCGAAGAATGCGAAGCCTTTCATGGCCAGTACCGCTCCCACATCAGCTACCTTAATCTCGGCCTCATTCCATGCACCATTTGGCAGACGGTCTCGCAACGTGATTGCCTGATTCATGTCAAAGACGAGGTCACTGCCACGACACTTCCGCGCGAGCAGATCCTGTACCCTTTGATGCCTCCTGTTCTTTCCCGTGCCACCGTATTCGGGCGCGAGAAAATCCACTTGCACAACGTGCTCTCGTCCCTCCGTGCCAGTGAAAGTCCGAAGAAAGCTCGAGGGAATGACATTTCCTTTGACGTCCCTTCTCGGCTCGAAGCCTCGTTCCTGAAGGGTGCTTAGAATACTCTGATAGGCATCTGCGGGAATGGCGTTGGAGTCGAGGGCTATGTCCACGTCGAGGCTTCCACAGTGGTTCGTCTCGCGATGTCTCTGGAGGAGAAAGTAGGGGGCCCAACCACCGACCAGAACCATGTGATCCCTGTAAGCGCCCAGGCATGACGCGATCTCCAGAATGACAGACCGGCATGCCCCTACCTCGTCCATGGTGTAGTCACTCTGTACAGGCATTGTGCACTCCTAGAAACCGATGCGCTGGTATCTCAGAAACTCGGCCTGTTCTGCTCCTCGTCCTCTGTAGCTATACAGATCCAGGTATAGTTGTATATCGCTGACGACTGAGGCTCCGTGAGGACGCTGGACGGCTGAACCCGCAAGCCGCTGCAACCTCAAACACATCAGTATCGACATACAGAGCGACGCGCGCCTGCCTAACGAATGGAGCCACTCTCCTTGCTCCTGAGAATAGGGTGAAAGCATATCTCAAGTGTTGGCGATCAAGCCACTTCCGGACTGACTCCTCAATCTGTTCGGGGCGCTCCATGGAGTAGAAATCCGCAATAACATTGTTGCGAAACGTGTAGTTCTCGCGCCAGCGATCGAGAAGTGCGGAGGGATTGGCCAGCTTCAACCTGCGTGACTGATCTAGCGTCAACAGCTCATAATCGATCAGCTTCCTCTTCACATTATACGTCTGCCCGAGACTCACCCTGGCCTCCTCGGCGAGTTCTGTGACACGCCACATCCGGGTCGGATTACAGAGCAGCACACGCAAAATGCGACTCGCCTTAGGAAAGAAGAGGCTTTTGATTTGGCGAGTGCTCGGCAACGGGTTTGGACCTGTCCGCCGTTCGACATAGACATTGTTCACCGAAATGAGACAGTTCCCAGCTAGATCTACATACCCTATGCCCGCATCTGTCAGGATACTAGCGCCCTCATCACTGATGAAACGCGCAACCACAAGCCCGTACGCCGCCTTCGGATGGGCCCCCTTCACCCAGCGACGCATCAGCTCAGCGGCACTCCGCAGGTATCTCGGCTGTCCTAGCGGGACTATTTGCGCCAGGATTGTGACAGGCTTCCCGCCCGCCACCATGTCCCAAATCATATCCGGCCCCGCTCTCCCGGATGGCCTGAGCTTCGGCTCAGCGATCGCGGAGATCGAAGGAACAGTGCTAATGAGCCTCTGTAGAACATCCAAGCTGCGCCTGAGTAATTCGTTGTTTTTCATGACCGTTTCACCCTTCTGCTAATTTTCAGCGTCTGTTGAAAATATATGCTAGAGTGAAACCCGTGTCAAGTCAATTCTCTCCGAAGGTGGGATCCTGGCTCAGTTCGGGGCCCCCGACCGCTCGGCCCCCGCCGCTCCAGGAATCTCGGGATCTGAGGAGGTACTGCCAGGAGACCATTGCCTGCACTGCACCAACAAGAATTCGGTTGCCTCGAGAAAGCGCTAAGGGTATATTGACCGACAGATATCCAACCACCAGGCAGCATCAGAGTCGCAGCTTGGTGAGTGACGACAAAATGACAGAGGAACACCCGGAGACGATAATGGAGAACCAACCCGACCAAGAAGGAGATACCAGAGGCCGTCCCACGCCGATGGCCGACGCCGTGCGCCGGGCGTACCGCGCCGGCGAGGAGGACGAGGCCCTGGAGCCCATCGTCCTCGTCGACCGACACAGGACCCCGGTGGGGCGGATCGGACATGGAGATTCCGTCATCTTCTACGATCTCCGCGGCGAACGCGAGGTCGAACTGACGCAGAGTCTGACGGAGCCCCGTTTTGATCTCTTCCCTGTTGAGCCCGATCTGGGACTGAGATTCGTGACGATGATCGGATACGATCCGAAGCTGGCGGTACGCGTCGCCTTTCCGCCTGTGGGAGAGATCGAGAAGACTATGAGCGACGTGCTGGCAGCTAATGGCCTCCGCCAGATCAAAATCTGTGAGTCGGAGAAGGCGATCCACGTCAGCTATTTCCTCAATGGCAGGTGCCAGGATCCAGTGCCGGGAGAGGAGCGCATCATCATCCCGTCACCCAGGGACGTCGGCACCTATGACGAGAAGCCGGAGATGAGCGCGGCTGACGTGCGGGCGGCTGTCGTGGAGAAACTCGCCGATCCCGCCTACGACGTCATCATCGCTAACTTCGCCAACGTGGATGTCGTCGGACACATCGAGAATACTGCTGCGATCAAGGAAGCGGTCGAGACCGTCGACAGCCAGCTCGGGGTAGTGGTCGAGGCGGCCCTGGCGACCGGCGTGACGACCATCGTCACGTCAGATCACGGCACGGTCGAGAGGTGGCTCTATCCGGAAGGTGCTGTCGACACCGGCCACACGACAAGCCCGGTCCCGTTCATCTGCATAGATCCCGCGATCCCTGGTGGAGGCGAGGTGAGGTGCCGGACGGACGGGGAGCTTACTGACATTGCACCTACGATTCTCGAACTCCTCGGCCTCGCGAAACCCGACGTAATGACAGGACGCATGCTCCTTGTGGGGTCGGTCAATCGACCACCCGATACGAGGCGGCGCATCCTGCTCGTCATCCTCGACGGATGGGGCGTGGGCGACGGATCGAAGGGAGATCTCATCGCGCAGGCTGACACGCCGGTCATGGATGGGCTCACGTCCACCTACCCGGCCACAACACTCCAGGCAGCGGGGGTGGCCGTCGGCCTGCCCGATGGAACGGTCGGGAATTCTGAGGCCGGCCACATGCACATCGGCGCGGGCAGGCGGATCTATTCAGATCGTGTCCGGGTCGACAGAGCAATCGAGGATGGCTCGTTCTTCCGGAACGAGGCCTTTCTCTGGGCGATGGACGAGGCGAAGCGGGGTGGCAGGCCCCTCCACCTGCTCGGAATCGTCTCCTTCTTCAGCTCACACGGTTCAGTCGATCATCTGCTGGCCCTCCTCGACTTGGCCAAACGGAACGGCCCTGATGAGGTATACATCCATGCGATGCTGGGCCGCCGCGGGGAACGTCCTGAGAGCGGGGCCCGGTACATCGAGAAGGTTGAGCGCGAGGCCCAGCGAATCGGAACGGGGATGGTGGTATCGGTAATCGGGAGGTTCTGGGCGCTCGACCGCGAAGAGAACTGGGACCGGATCGAAAAGACATACCGCACGTTCGTGTACGGCGACGGGACCCCGGTGTCGGCGGGCCCCGGCCCGGAGTAGCTCGCACGTCGTTCCCGGGCATCGGGAACGTGACGCGAGGAATCCCTTTCCCTGCCCCCGGACCCTCCGGCTGGTTCATCGAGGCTCCTCGACCGTACTGTCATCGGGCCCGGCACCGCACTCTCATCGGGCCCTGCACCGTACCGTCACCGGGCCCTGCACCGCACTCTCATCGCGCCCTGCACCGCAGTCTCATTGGGCCCTACACCGCACTGTCATCGGGCCACAACGGGCTCGACAGCGGCGACCAAGCCACGATAACAGGGACTCGATGAACCGTAGAGAGGGAAGACTCTCCATGAAGGCTATGATCCTTGAACAGCCACGGCCCATCGGCGAGCATCCGCTCCAGCTCGTCGATCTTCCAGCGCCCGAACCGGGCGTCGGCGAGGTGCAGGTACGCGTGCACGTCTGCGGCATCTGTCATACGGACCTCCATACTGTCGAGGGCGAACTGCCTCTGCTCGGACGGCCGCTCGTCATCGGGCACCAGGTTGTCGGCACTGTCGAGAAGAGAGGGAAGGGGACGACCCGGTTCAGCGAGGGAGATCGGGTGGGACTTGCCTGGCTCGCCTCCACATGCGGCAAGTGCCGATTCTGTCTGTCGGGCAGGGAGAATCTCTGCCCGGATGCGAGATTCACGGGGTACGATGTGGACGGCGGGTATGCCGAGTATACCGTAGCGAAGGAGGCATTTGCCTATCGGCTGCCAGATGGTTTCGCCGACGAGCAGGCAGCGCCTCTCCTCTGTGCCGGAATCATCGGATTCAGGGCGCTTCGCCTCTCTGAGATTCAGCCCGGCAGCCGGCTCGGCCTGTACGGGTTCGGTGCCTCAGCTCATGTCGCGATCCAGGTGGCCGTTCACTGGAGATGCGAGGTCTATGTCTTCACGCGCAGCCCCGCTCACCAGGACCTGGCACGCTCCCTGGGGGCCACATGGGTGGGCCGAGCCGAGATGACGCCGCCCGAAAAACTCGACAGCGCCATCATCTTCGCGCCTGCAGGAGAACTGGTGCTCGATGCGCTCCGCGTTCTCGAGAGAGGAGGTACTCTCGCCCTCGCCGGGATCTACTCGACCCCCGTCCCCGCTCTCAACTATACCGAACATCTATATTATGAGCGGACGGTGCGGAGCGTTACGGCTGCGACGAGGCAGGACGGCGAGGAACTGCTGCGGCTGGCAGGCGAGATACCGATCGAAACGGAAATCGAGCGCTTCCCCCTTCATGATGCCAATCGAGCGCTCGAATTGCTGAAGGCGAGCAGGATCAACGGCGCAGGCGTGCTCACCATCCCCTGAGAATCCCCTGAACATCCCGTAAGAATCCCGGCCAAACGGATGAATCGACTCCCAGCCGGCCAGGCCGTCTCCGCCGCCTATGGTTCCGTCCCTTCCTCCACCGGGATCTCCCCCTTGCTCACCCCCGATCTACCGTAGGTAATCCTCATCACCTGAGTCGCGGTCTCCTCGATCGACTTGTGACTGACATCGACGACAGGCCACTCCTGTTTGGCGAAGAGCTGTTCCGCAAGCCGCAGTTCTTCTCTGATGGCCGCGGGATCGGTATACTGGATGAACTGCGACCGGTCGAGGTACTGGACACGCACGGACCGGAGTGTTGTCAGTCTGTCCGCCGTGATGGTCATCCCGACTACTTTCTTACTGTCGACCTCGAACAGCTCCCGGGGCGGCTTGATCCCGAGGATTATCGGAATATTCGCCACCTTCCAGCCGC
Source organism: candidate division TA06 bacterium SM23_40 (assembly GCA_001303705.1). GTDB lineage: Bacteria > LJUI01 > LJUI01 > SM1-40 > SM1-40 > SM1-40. Next base: position 12,968 of record LJUI01000042.1, on the reverse strand, counting down.
GGTAGGCCAGGTAAATGGCCACCGGCGTCTTTGATGTCCGGGAGACACCGACAAGGATGATCTCTGCTTTGTCGAGTCCGGCCGGGTCGCCGCCGTCGTCGTGCTTGACGGTATAGTCGACGGCCTCGATCCTCCTGAAATACTCCTCATCGAGCTGACGGAAGATGCCCGGTTTCGCCATCGGCGACAGCTCGAGAAGATCGGACAATCTGGTCAGGATCGGGCCGAAGACATCAACGGTAGGTACGCCGTTCTTCATCCCGTCCTCGGTCACCTTCCTCCGCAGTTTCGGCGACACCATGGTGTAAATGATGATGCCGTCCAATTTCGCGGCATCGTCGACCAGCTCCTCGACCTGCTGAGATGTCCTCACATTGGGAATTCGACGGAGCTCGACTTTCGTCGGTTCGAACTGCTTGAGGGCGGCCTTGACTACCGTCTCGATCGTCGCGCCCGTGCCATCGGACACGGCGAAGACGTGCCTCATCCTTACGCTCTTCCGATTATCTTTCTCCTTCATTCCGTTCATATCCTCCACCTCCCCCGCCTACCCTGGCTCCGGCTCACTTCTCCTCTTGCTCCTTGATGGCGGCCTGGGCCGCTGCCAGGCGGGCAATGGGGACCCGAAATGGCGAGCAACTCACATAATCAAGACCAACTCGATGACAGAACTCGATGCTCGAGGGATCACCCCCGTGCTCGCCGCAGATTCCGAGTTTGAGATCGGGTCGCGCCTCGCGCCCGAGGCGGCAGGCCATTTCAACGAGTTTGCCGATCCCATCGCGATCGAGCTCCTGAAACGGATCGACCGGCAGGATCTCCTTGCGCAGGTAGTCGGGAAGGAAGCTCCCTATATCGTCGCGGCTGAACCCGAAGCCCATCTGCGTCAGATCATTGGTGCCGAAGCTAAAAAACTCTGCCCGCGCAGCGATCTCACCGGCTGTCAGCGCTGCGCGCGGCACCTCTATCATCGTACCGAGGAGGTACTCGAGCTCAACGCCCGAGCTCTTCATCATCTCGTCCGCCACCTCCCGTATCACACGTTCGAGATGGACGAACTCGTTGACGTGCCCTACGAGCGGGACCATGATCTCGGGTCTCACATCGATTCCTCGGCGCTTCACGTTGATCGCCGCCCCGATGATGGCGCGGGTCTGCATCTCACAGATCTCAGGAAAGGTGATGCAGAGCCGGCAGCCGCGATGCCCGAGCATGGGATTGAGTTCACGGAGCGATTCGACCTTTTCTTTGAGATCCTCCACCGTCACCCCGAGAACCTGCGACACCTCCCCCATCTCCTCTCTCAGGTGCGGGAGGAACTCGTGGAGGGGAGGATCGAGCAGCCTGATGGTCACGGGCAACCCATCCATCACCTCGAAGATGCCCTCGAAATCAGCCTGCTGCAGGGGGAGGAGCTGGTCGAGGGCAGTCCGGCGCTGCCGTTCCGTGGGCGCCAGTATCATCCGTCGAAACGCGACGATGCGATCTCCCTCGAAGAACATGTGTTCGGTGCGGCAGAGGCCGATCCCTTCGGCCCCGAACTCACGCGCCTGCTTGGTGTCCTTGACCGTCTCCGCATTCGCCCTTACCCTGAGCCGGCGATGCCTGTCGGCGATCCCGAGCAGACGGATGAAGCTCTCATCGAATCCTGCCTCAACGAGGGGCAGCTCGCCCAGAACGACCTCGCCCTTCTCGCCAACGGCCAGTGTCAGGAAGTCCCCTTCCTTGATTCTCGCCTCTCCGATTTTGACGGTCCGACTATCTAGGTTGATGTGGATAGCGCTGCACCCGACGATACAGGGCTTCCCCATCCCCCGGGCAACGAGCGCCGCATGGCTAGTCATCCCGCCGAGCGCGGTGAGGATCCCCTGAGCCGCGTTCATCCCTCCGATGTCCTCCGGGGTCGTCTCGTTCCTCACGAGAATCACCTTCTTGCCCCCGCTCGCCCATCTCTCGGCGGTCTCCGCGTCGAGTACTGCCTGGCCGACCGCGGCCCCGGGAGCCGCCGGGAGCCCGACCGCGGCGACGCTATACGACGTGGCGGGGTCGATCCGGGGATGGAGGAGCTGATCGATGAAGGTCGTCTCGATCCGGGAGAGCGCGGTCTTCTCGTCGATCATGCCCTTGTCGAGATAGTCGAGGGCGATCTTCACGGCAGCCAGTGCCGTCCTCTTGCCGCTCCGCGTCTGGAGAATGTACAGCTTCCCTTCCTCGATAGTGAACTCGAGATCCTGCATGTCGGCGAAGTGGCGGTCGAGTTTCAGTCTTATCTGTTCGAGCTCCTTGTACACCTCCGGCATCAGTTCCTCGAGTGTCTGCTGGTCGTCGTGGATCCTGTTGATGTCGTTGAGCGGCTGAGGAGTGCGTATGCCGGCGACGACATCCTCCCCCTGAGCATTCATCAGATACTCGCCGTAGAAGACATCCTCGCCCGTCGCGGGGTGACGGGTGAACGCGACGCCGGTCCCCGATCGTTCGGCCATGTTACCGAAGACCATCATCTGGACGTTGACTGCAGTGCACAGGTCATCAGGAATGTTGTTGAGCTTGCGGTAGGTCACCGCACGTTGGTTATCCCAGGAGTCGAAGACGGCACGGATCGTCTGCTCTAGCTGGAAGGCGGGATCCTCGGGAAACTCCTCGCCGATCTTCTCCCGGTATTTCTCCCTGTACCGTCGAATCAGTTCCTCGAGGTGCTCGGCAGTGAGATCGATATCCCTCTCCGCCCCGACCTCGCGACGAAGCTGCAGGAGAATAGACTCGAAGGCGTCGTGCGCGATCCCCATGACGACGTTGCCGAACATCTGAATGAGGCGCCGGTACGAATCGTACACAAACCGGCCATCTCTGCCGCCGTCCATCATCGCCTCGACCGTCTTCGACGAGAGACCGAGGTTGAGCACCGTATCCATCATTCCCGGCATGGAGATGGGCGCGCCCGATCGTACCGAGAGAAGGAGTGGCTTCTCTATCCCACCGAACGCTCGACCCGTCACCTCCTCAATCATCCTCGTCTTCTCCCTCACCTCGTCCATCACGCCCTCCGGGAAGGTGCCGAGCATCCGGTACTCGCTGCACGCCTGGCAGGTGATCGTGAATCCCGGCGGCACGGGGATGCCTATCTTCGCCATTTCGGCCAGATTCGCGCCCTTTCCGCCCAGGCTCATCTTCATCGAGGCATCACCCTCTGTCTTGTCTCCTCCGAAGAAATAGACATACTTACTGGCCATCATTGACTCCCTTATCCGCTACAGCGCGAGACCGCGGGCCAACGTTCGACCGCATGTTGAGAGAATTGCACAACGAATCCACACAGGCTACATTAACGGAATCGACGGACGTTGTCAAGGAACCTCCACCACGCCCGCCCCCCCTTGACAATCGCCGGAAAAAGAGGATATGGTTGCCCGAGTAGATAGAAGTGCGGCGTAGTCTCCGTCTCAGGTGTGCCGGGGAATCCACGTGGGGCAGATCATGCACAGGATATGGCAGAGACGTTCTACATCCCGCGCACGCTGAGACATCCGTGTTGAGGACGCACGCCGGAGTCAATTGTGACGAGGGGGTTGATTGTGGGAGAGGAGTTCGAACATCCGAAGCTGAGACCTGTCGAGGTCGTTCAGGCGGTGCTCGACGGACAGCCGGCAGCTGCCCTTATCGATCCTCTGCGGATCGCTGATGCACCGCTGGCGATCTCCAAGGAGGTGGCGTTCCTTCTCCAGTTCATGGATGGGAGACACTCACTCCGGGATATTCAGGTGGAGTACACGCGAAGGATGGGAACTCTCCTTTTCACCGATCAGCTCGAGCGTCTCCTGGCGAAGCTCGATCACGCGTACTTCCTCGACAGTCCCCGCTTCCACGAGAGACGAAGAGAGCTGCAGGAGGAGTTCAGCCGCTCCGCCGTGAGAGCACCGACGCTCGCCGGTACCGCGTATCCTGCCGACGCCGAGCCCCTCCGCCGACAACTCGGCTCCTACTTCGCGGAGGCCAGAGCCTCCGCGGAGGTGAGAGCGCCGACCGATAGCCGAAGCTCACCCGACCGGAGAGTCGATAACGTTGATGCGAGAACTCGGCCGAGGCCGAAAGGAATCCTCGCACCACACATCGACCTCAGCCACGGCGGCACCACCTACGCACGGGCCTATGCTGAACTCGCGGGCCACGAACCGCCTGCGCTCTGCGTCATACTGGGCACCGGTCACTTCGGCGTTGAGAACCTTTTCACGGCGACGAAAAAAGCATTCCAGACACCGCTCGGCACGGCACAGGCAGACTCCGCGTTCGTCGAGGAACTCGACACCCGGTGGGAGCGCGACCTCTTCGCCGACGAGTTCGTCCACCGGACAGAACATAGCATCGAACTCCAGGTCCTGTTCATTCAGCATCTGTGGAGCGGTCTGCAGTGTCCACTGATCGCGCCCATTCTCTGCGCGTTCTCCCACACGTCTGCGAACAGTACGGCCGAGCAGTCCGAGGCGGCGGCGATCAACGAATTCGCCGATGCATTGAAGTCTGCGGCCGAGGCGCAAGGAAAGACCGTCCTGTTCATCGCCAGCGCCGACCTCGCTCACATCGGACCGCGGTACGGCGATCCACAGCCTCCTGACCTCGCGGACCTGGGCCATATCAGAGAACGGGACCGCGAGTTTCTGACGCTTGCGGAGAGGCTCGATCGACACGGCTGCCTCGCCCACATCGCCCGCGACGACAACCGCCGCCGCATCTGCGGCTTCGCCCCGATCTACACTATGCTCGGAGCCATGAACGCCTCCAGAGGAGAACTCCTCGGCTACGACAAAGCCGACGTGGACGGAGCCGGCTCCTGGGTCACCTTCGCCAGCATGCTCTTCCGCTAACAAACCCCGGGGACGTTCCTCGCAACCTTCTGAACCTACCAACGTCCCCGAATTTTTCGATTGACCGCGGGTGGGGAGGTGCGGTAAACTTAGTGTAGAGGCCTGTTGAGGGGCATCGGTACAGAGGGATGTGACTCAGTTTGCTGACATAGGGATGAAGGGAGCAGGTATGGGTATCCGCACTCGTTTGATGGCGTGCATAGGTGTCGCGGCCGTGCTGTTGACGCTCGTGCCGGCAGTTGTGCGTCCGGCGAGCCACGACGAGTGGTCGAGGGGCGTCATGATCGAGGATTTCGAGGACGGAGAGGTGACGCTCTATAGCTACAGCGCCGAACAGGATAAGGATCCCGACGCCTGGGAGGTGACGGACGAGCTGGCCTACGAGTCGGTCTACTCCCTGGTGCTGTGGGGGAATACGTGGAAGGCCGAGGATATCGAGCCGAGGCAGGTTACACGCAGTACGGTTTGGCAGGTGGCGGTCTACATCCACTCGGTGGGCGAGATCCAGGCATTCGGCCTCTCGGACGGGACGAATGAGCTCTTCTATACGTTCGCCGGGACGCAGCTCCCGACCTCCTCGGAGTGGCGGCTCGTGTACCAGGGGGTGGCTCCGCTCGAAGAGTGGCGCCTCTATCTCCTTCCGGTCGGAGATGATTGGTACGAAACCTATGGATACGAGCCGGAGATCACCTCGATCTACTATATCAATGACGACGACGATAATCCTGTCGATGGGATCACCTTCTTCGATGAAGTCTGGGACGTGACCGAGGATCAGCCGATCGAGCCGCTTGTCCGCATCCGCCGGGATCCGCAGTCGATGCTCGACTCATTCTACTCCTTCCATGCCGGCGTGCTCGACCCGGACAGTCCACACCACTCGTTCTTTTGGGAGTTCGGCGACGGAGATACGGCAAGCGGGGCCTGGACAAGCCACTCATTCCCGCCGCTGCCCCACACGGTCGGGGTCGCCGCCACGGACGAGTCCGACCGCGTCGGCCACCATGCCGTTCTCGTCGACTGCGGCCCGGATACAGGCGAGGTGACCGTCAACTTCGTCGGCGATGTTATGATGGCGCGGCGGTACGAACAGCAAGGGGGTATCATCCCCACGTACGGCGTGGAGTACATCTTCCAATTCACCCTCGACGTCTTCGGCAATGCCGCGGACGTGAGCGTCTGCAATCTCGAATGTCCGCTCACCGACGAAGGCGAGCCGCACCCCACCAAGCAATACATCTTCCGCGGAAAACCGAAGTATGTGGCAGGTCTCGAGTTCGCGGGGATCGACGTCGTCGCCCTGGGGAACAATCACATCTACGACTATCTCGACCGCGGGCTGGAGGAGACGACCGAGGTACTCGACAGTGTCGGGATCCGCCACTCAGGAGCGGGGATGGACCTGTACGAGTCTCTCCAGCCGACGTTCTTCTCCCACGACGGGATCCGTTTCGCCTTCCTCTCGTTCTGCGATCGCACCGGCATCGATTACAATGAGCAGCCGTTCTTCTACGCCGGGTACTCGAAACCGGGGTTCGGCCGCTCCACCCACCAGTATATGGCAGAGGCCATCCCCAGGGCCGGCGAGGTGGCAGACTTCGTCGTCGTCCAGATCCACGCAGGACGCGAATACCAGTTCGTGCCCGAACGGGATCATGCCTCCGGGGAGCGCACGCCATTCTGGCACCCGGCGTTTCTGCCCGGCATGGCAAAGGAACTGTCAGACTACCGCCCCATGGATGCCTGGACCGCGTACGAGAATCATGTCCGCTTCCCCTCCGCGCCCGATTCGAGTGTCATCGAGCTGAAGCATATGGCCGTCGACCTGGGGGCGGATCTCGTCATATGCCACCACCCTCACGTCCTCCAGGGATTCGAGATCTACGAGGGGAAGGTCATCGCCCACAGTCTGGGTAATTTCGCGTTCGATCAGGAGTATTTCGAGACATTCCCCACACTCGTCCTCACATTCACTATCGACCGAAACGGGGTCAGAAACAGCTCCTTCGTCCCTGTCTTCATCGATGATTACATCCCCACGCCTGCTACAGGGAGCCTGGCCGCAAACATCATCCGCCGCATGGCCGACCTGTCCCGGGACCTGGGTGCTATCATCGTGGCCAACGAAGAGTTGACCGGTGCGGCCATCGCCCTCGACACCACCGCGATCGCCGAATCGCACTCCCCGGCCGAGGGCGCAGTCCCGCTCTTCCCTGCAGTAGCTGATACGCTCGTATCCCACCCGTGGGCCCTGACCGGCGCAGGTGATCTCTTGAGCATCGATTCGCTCGAGACCCTCATACCCGCGGCCGATCTGGAATTGAGAGTGGGGAAGGAGGTGGTCTGGTTCGGGGACTTCGAGCTGGAGGGCGCCACCATCTGGCACCTGAACAGCGAGGACGAATGGCTCGACTCGACCGTCTCCCACCACGGCCTCCGCTCGCTCGTCCTGAGGAGACCATGGGATGCAGGGGACAACGTCATCACCTATATGGAGAGCCGGCCGCCGATCGACTCAGATCGCGAGTACACGCTCTCCGGCTGGCTCAAGACCGACAACGCAAGCGATGCCTCGTATATGGCTCTGTTCTACCGACAGCGCTTCGGCGGGGATCCGATCAAGATAGAGCTCGGGTGCGAGCCCGTGACGGGCACGCAGGAGTGGACCTTCTACACGCGGGACCTCCCCGCGCCGGAGGAGGCCGGATGGGTGAACATCCTGTGCAGTAACGACAAGCCTGAGGCCGACACCGGGTATGCCTGGTTCGATGAACTAACGTTCGTCGAGTGGTCGGACTGGATGCCTGCTGATCTCCCCGTGGAGTTCGACTATCCCAACAACCTTACCCACGTCCAGTTCAGGACGACGACACCGATCGACTCGGTGTACATCGACGCCACCCTCACCTCCCTCTCTCTCGTAGAGTCGGAGTTCGCCCTCTCCCCTCCCCAATCGAGAGAATAGCGGCGGTCGCTGCCGCCGGGACGGCGCCTACAGGATCGACATGTAGCGCTCAATCTCGTACGAGTGAACGCGGCTGCGGTAGTTCTGCCACTCGATCCTCTTGTTCGCGAGGAACTTCTCAAAGACGTGCTCACCCAACGTCTTTCGCACGAGCTCGCTCTTCTCGGCGACAGAGATCGCCTCGTGGAGATCTTCCGGCAGAGTGCTGATTCCCCGCTCTGCCCGCTCGCGCTCCCCCATCAGGTATACATTCTCCTCCGTGGGCTCGACCGGCTCGTACTCGTTGATCACACCCTCGAGGCCGGCCGCGAGCATAACGGCGAATGCCAGGTAGGGATTGCAGGCCGCATCCGGGGCACGGTATTCCACCCGTGTGCTCCTCTCCTTCCCCGGTTTGTAGGCGGGGACCCTGATCAGATCCGACCGGTTGCGCAGCGCCCAGGTCAGATAGATGGGAGCTTCGAACCCGGGAACGAGACGCTTGTATGAGTTGACCCACTGGTTGGTGACGAGCGTGAACTCCCGGGCGTGCCTGAGCAGTCCGGCAATGTACTGCCTGGCGATGGACGACAAGTGATACTTGTCATCGGGATCGAAGAACGCGTTCCGTTCGCCGACAAAGAGCGACTGGTGGGTATGCATTCCGCTCCCGTTCTCGCCGAAGAGCGGCTTGGGCATGAACGTAGCGTGGATTCCATGACGCGTGGCGACTTCGCGCACGATCATGCGGTAGGTCATGGCGTTGTCCGCCATCGTCAACGCATCAGTAAACCGTAGATCGACCTCCTGCTGGCTCGGCGCTACCTCGTGGTGGGCGTACTCGACACCTATCCCCATCGCCTCGAGCGTGAGCACTGTCTCACGACGCATCTGATCGGCAACATCCTGGGGAACAAGGTCGAAGTACCCCCCTTCGTCGATCGGCTCAGGCATTCCCTTTTGATTCTTGAAGTAGAAGAACTCGAGCTCCGGCCCGACGTAGAAGGTATACCCGAGCTGTGCGGCGCGCTCGAGCGCCCGCTTCAACACCCACCTCGGATCCCCCTCGAACGGGTCGCCGCCCGGGTGCAAGATATCACAGAACATCCGCACCTCTCCGCCCTCGATATCGTTGGACCAGGGCAGGGACTGAAATGTCGCGGGATCGGGCTTGGCAATCATATCGCTCTCGTCGATCCTGGCGAAGCCTTCAATCGACGAGCCGTCGAAGCCCACTCCTTCCTCGAGTGCCATTTCGAGCTCGTCTGCCGTGATAGTGAAGCTCTTGAGGAATCCGAGGATGTCGGTAAACCAGAGCCTGATAAGCCGGACCTTCCGGTCCCGCACGTTCTTCAGCACGAACTCCGGCCCCTTCTTCTTGGGTTCCACCATGTGGCGTCTCCCCTGCACTGAATGTGTACGCTGATCAGCAGTCTGTTACCTGCCAGATGATCACCAGTAATGATCACCAACAAGGTGCTCTATCTCTCCGATTTTGTCCAGAGGTTTTTCACTTCCCCGGCGGAACGGCCGGGTCCGTGGCTCACTCCTGGCCTTCCTGTAAGGAGTCGGGTTCCGGCTCACGATCGAGCCCGATGCCGTACATCCCCTCTCGCCACATCGCGCCATCAGCACCCGCACCGGAGTACACATCATGGCCTTCGCGGTCTACCAGCACCCCCACACTCTCGTACCCCCGGTCGAAGTTCCCCTGCCCCTGACCGCGCCCGGGACGAGTCAGGTAGATGTCGTCTCCGCCCCCGTCGGCGAGGATCCCGAATCCATTGGCATTCCCCGCTCCCTGGGAAAGCCAGTTAGCCAGGTAGCTATCGTTCCCCTCATCATCGACGAGAAGTCCGAGCGCGAGGTCGTGGCCACAGCCCTGTGACACTCCCCAGGAGAGGTAGTCATCGTTGCCCTCGCGGTCGCTCAGCACGCCGACCGCCAGGTGGATCCCCGCTCCCTGCGAGTAGCGACGAGCGACGTACTTGTCGTTCCCCCCCTCGTCGACGAGTATGCCGAGCGCGAACCAGTAACTCGAACCCTGAGCAAAGTAGTCCGCGATATAAGTATCGTTGCCGGCGACGTCGGCGATGACGCCAACGCCCCCGGAGCTGATGTCGCGCCACCCGTACCCGAACCCCTGGGACAGGCAGGCATAGTAGTCCGGCTCGCGGTGGTCGGGGTACTTGTGGCCAACGACATACGTATCGTTCCCGCCGCCTTCGACGATCGCCCCGAGGGCGGCCACACCGCCGAAGCCCTGGGAGAAGAACTCGGCCTTATACAGGTCATCCCCCTCCAGATCTGTCAGGAGTCCGATGCCGAAGGTTGCCGCTCCCTGCCCCTGGGTCTCGGCGAGGTAGCAGTCCTCGCCCTGGCCATCCCACAACACGCCCACCCCGAGCAGGGCGGCGCCCTGGGTGAAGCTGCTTCCCTGATAGACGTCGTCTCCCTCAATATCGATGAGCATCCCGATGCCACCGTACCCGCTTCCCAGCGAAAATTCTCCGGAGCGGTGGGTATCATCTCCGGATAGATCGATCAGCAGGGAGATGGGAGCATTTCCGTCCACCAGTGCCCCGTCATCACAGATGTAGTAGTCGTCGCCCCCGAGATCGATGGTGATGAGCCCGGGCGATGCGTATCGATCCGGACCGGCGCCGCCCACTCGTATCTCTCCGAGGGGGGTATCCCAGAGCAGGACATACTCCTGTTCTCCGGTTTCTTCGGCCAGCCGCTGCAGCCACTCGGCCTGACTCTCGGACCGGCCCGACTTGTCCGACCGGGAGATCGTGCCGCCATCCGCTTCCCTGTCTGGCCGTGGGGCGACAGCGAGTTCTCCAAGGGCTCCATCGACCGCCCCTCCCAGGGCCATCCCGGCCCTGAACAGCTCGTCGAAATCGACCTTCTCCGCCTGAGCCAGCACGCGCTTCGCCAGCTCGTGGGCGGCGGCCTCCGACTCTTCCTCCTCTATCGTCAGCCTGCACGCCCCGCGGAGGAGCTCCTCCTTCTCCTCGTCGGCCAGCCGGCGGAAAGCCCGGGTCAGGTGGTGATGAGCGGCGGCCGCACCCTCGATGAGGACCGCTAACGCCCCGGTAAGCTCGTCTGGCAGGTCGGCGGCCTCCGAGAGCCACATCTCGATCATCTCGTCGGGGACCTCCGACCCCGAAGCATCGAGAAGCTTGCGGAGGCCTGCCTCCAGATCGGGGCCGGCGCGCGGGCTGACCGCAATCGCCGAGCCCAGCGGGGTCGCAGCCCCCGCCAGGAGACCGGCTACGCTCCAGCGCTTCCCTTCCAGTCCCTGAGACAGGGTGCGCGCATATGGGCCCGCATCGAACGGCTGCTCCAGCAGGTGTGAGACGACCTCCAGGCGGAATGGATCGACGGGAACATAGTCCCGACGTATGGAAAGATCGCTCTGCGTGAGAAGCACCGCCTGCAGCGCCTCACCGATCAGTTCGTCCGACCATGCTTTCTCCTCGGCAAGCGCCCCATTTGTAGAGGCGACCACGAGCCAGGACACCGCGAGGAACAGCCAGAATCCATGACTACTCACGACGCACCTCTCTCCTCGGATTCAACTACGCCGACGCTCGGACAGGGGGACCGGACCTCTCACCGTTCGGTACACAGGCCATCGCGGCCACCCGAACCCGCAACCGGAGACCATCCACTTCCTGGCGATACCAGAGTGCTATACCATACCCCGGTCGACTAATCAAGTCGAAACCCGGATCACATGGGATCTCTCAGCAACATGGTACCCCCCTGCGGAGGCTCCGGTGTCATGGGCCTCGGACCCTCGAGGAGCTGCGGCAGACGGTCAGGAGACTGCTGCGTGAGGCCAGAACCCTGCGACCAAAGGGCGAAAAGTAACGGACACATGGGCAACATCGTGTATCCTGTGCGAAATGCAGAAAACAGTCGCCCCGGATACACCCACACCGAAAGGAGGTCGTTGCCATGTGTCCGATCCCATACTACACCATGCTCCGACAAAGTAACGACAAAACTTACCTTCATTTGCGATCTCTCAGGTACATGGCACCCCCTGAGGAACCTTCGTTGTCATGGGCCTCACACGCCTGAGTAATCCTCGTTGTCACAGTCCTCACTACCCGACGGAAGCCTTGCTTCATGGGCCTCACACACCTGAGTAATCCTCGTTGTCACAGTCCTCACTACCCGACGGAAGCCTTGCTTCATGGGCCTCACACACCTGAGTAATCCTCGTTGTCACGGGCCTCCCTCACCCCCCTGACGAAGCCTTGTGTCATGGGTCTCACACGCCTGGGTAGCTTCCCGTGTCCCGACCACGGGACCCAGTCACCCTCCTCCCGCTCGCCACCTGTCCGGTCTCGATCCCCCCTGAATGCTGTACTGCACCGCCGACGAAAAGACACGCCATGCCGGCCCAACAGACCCCCGACTCTCCCGAAGCCAGATGCTCCATGTGCCTCCCGCCATGACGAACCGCCATATTGACAGGGAGAGAGGGAATCGAGTAGATTGAAACAAGAGTGTTGCACACAAGGAATGAGAGGAGTACGCTGTGTCGGCGGGACTCGATGGCACTGGTCTCAGCGGGGCAACTGAAGCTGTGCTCATCCGCGAGGCGAAGAGAGGTGACTTCGACGCATTCGAAGAACTTGTCAGGCGCTACCAGGAACGTATCTACAGCCTCGGGCTCCGGATGACCAAACATCCTCAGGACGCAGAAGATGTGCTCCAAGAGACGTTTCTCCGCGCATTTGAGCACCTCTCGACGTTTCGAGAGGAGTCGAGTTTCGCCACCTGGCTCTTCCGCATCGCCATGAATACGGCACTCATGAAGCTGCGCCAGGAGCGCACTGCTCCCGTCTACTCCCTCGATCAGCCAGGGCAGGACCTCGATCTCTCCGAGATCCCATCGGACGTGCGCGACTGGGCCCCGAATGCCGAGGAGATGGTAGAGGCCGAGGAAATGCGGCAGCTTCTCGAGGAAGCGATCGACGAATTGCCCGAGATCTATCGGGCCGTGTTCATACTCCGCGACGTCGAGGGCTTGCCGGCCAAGGAGGTCGCAGAGATTCTCGATCTCTCCGTGCCGGCTGTCAAGTCGCGCCTGCTGCGGGCGCGCCTCTTCCTCAGAGAGAGGCTGAGCCGTGTGCTCGCAGCATGAA
>LJUI01000175.1 GCA_001303705.1 candidate division TA06 bacterium SM23_40 | reverse complement strand
CCCGAACCTAACGGGTTCCTTCACATCGGCCACGCGAAGTCGATCGTACTGAACTTTGGGATCGCCGCTGAGCACGAAGGCGGGAAGTGCAACCTCCGGTTCGATGATACAAACCCGATCACCGAGGAAGAGAGATACGCAGTCGCCATCAGGGAGGACGTGAGATGGCTGGGCTACGACTGGGAAGACCGGTTGTACTATGCCTCGGACTACTTCGAGCAGTTCTATGAGTTTGCCGTGAAGCTCGTCAAAGATGGGAAAGCGTACGTGGATAGCCTCACCGAGGAGGAGATCAGAGACTACCGCGGTACTGTGACGAGGTCGGGCAAGGAAAGCCCCTACAGAAATCGGTCCGTCGAAGAGAACCTGGATCTGCTCGAGCGCATGCGGGCAGGGGAGTTCCCCGACGGCGCCCACGTCCTTCGGGCCAAGATCGACATGGGCGCCCCAAACATGTTGATGCGGGATCCGCTTCTCTATCGGATACGCCATGCCACTCACTACCGGAGGGGTGACGCCTGGTGTGTCTACCCGATGTACGATTACGCCCATTGCCTGGAGGACGCGATCGAGGGTGTAACCCACTCGCTCTGTACGCTCGAGTTCAAGGACAATCGGGCGTTGTATGACTGGGTACTTGAAAACGTTGGATTCGAGGAGCCTCCCGAGCAGACCGAGTTTGCCAGACTCAACCTCGACTACACGGTTTTGAGCAAGCGCAAGCTCGTGCGGCTCGTCAAGGAGAATCATGTAACCGGTTGGGATGACCCGCGGATGCCGACCGTGGCGGGGCTCAGGCGTAGGGGCGTCACGCCGGCGGCCATCCGCAACTTCTGCGATATGATCGGCGTCGCCAAGGTCGACAGCCGTGTAGATATCGGCAAGCTGGAGTACGCGATCCGTGATGACCTCAACCGTACTGTGCCTCGCGTGATGTGCGTAATGCGCCCTCTCAAGGTCGTGTTGCTCAACTTCCCGGAAGGCGAGACGGAGTGGTTGGATGCGCCGCTCTACCCACACGACGTACCGAAAGAGGGATCGAGACGGGTGCCGTTCACTCGTGAGCTGTACATTGAGCGAGACGATTTTCTCGAGGACCCGCCGAAGAAGTTCTTCCGGCTTGCCCCGGGTCGGGAGGTCCGGCTGCGGTACGCCTACTACATCAAGTGCATCGAGGTCATAAAGGACCCGGTGACGGGCGAGATCACGGAACTCCGCTGCACGTACGACGCGGATACAAAGGGCGGTGGGGCTCCCGACGGTCGCAAGGTGAAGGGTACGCTGCATTGGGTATCCATCCGCCATGCCGTGCCGGCGGAGGTGCGGCTCTACGATCGCCTGTTCACCGTTCCCGATCCCGACGATGTAGAGGAAGGTGGGGAGTTCACCGACTTCCTGAATCCCGCATCAGTCGTGATTACGACCGGTGCGTATGTGGAGCCAAGTATCGGGAAGGATCCTCCGGGCACGAGATACCAGTTCGAGCGACAGGGATACTTTGTGAGTGACTTGATCGATTCATCGGCTGAGCGATTGGTGTTCAACCGGACGGTACCCTTGCGCGATACTTGGGCCAAGATCTCCGACAGAGACCGTGTTTCGTCGGCTGGCGCCAGTGATCGAAAGCTGCACGGCGGCGGGACAAACCCGGTCAACAATCCAAGGAAGTACACCCTCGATCGGATCGGCGGTGGGAAGGAACTCGAGTTGATCGTGGATCAGGTACTCGACGCCCACCCGAACGAGGTCCGTCGGTACTTGTCGAGGAAGTCGAGCTTGTTGGACTTCTTCGTGGGACAAGTCATGAAAGAGACCGCCGGCCGGGCAGACCCGGTGGCGGTCGCTGAGTTGATCAGGAACAAGCTAGGGTAGGAGCTAGGGGCTCTTGTAGAACACGCCCCCCTTCATTACCATCACTACTTCCCTGAGCGCTGATATGTTTGCCGTGGGATCACCCCGGACGGCAATCAGATCTGCAAGCAGTCCCTCCCGTACCTCGCCCCGATCGTCGAGTTCGAGGATTGTCGCGTTCCCTGACGTCGCCGCGCGCACCGCCGCCAGCGGTGTCATACCGTACTCGACCATCAGCTCGAGTTCCCTCACGTTGTCACCGTGCGCGAAGACTCCGACGTCACCGCCGAAACAAATGGGGACCCCCACCTCGAGAGCCAAGCGGAACGATGCCTTCTTCTGCCGGATCCGCTCCGGTTCGCTGTCAACTCCCTTGCGCCACCCCCGGTACTGCATGATGGCGTCGGATGCAGCGACGGTAGGGCATAGGGCAACGTCACGTTCAGCCATCAACTGCAGCACTTCGCGGTCGGCCTCATCTCCATGCTCTATCGTCTTGACTCCTGCCATGACGGATCGGCGGATGGCTTCCACGGAATTGGCGTGCGCGACCACGTGTCGACCGGAGCTCTCCGCTACATCGACGACCAGCCGCAGCTCCTGCTCTGTGAACGAGGGGCGGTTCGTGCCGCCGGGACCCCAGCGATAATCGGCGTAGATCTTCACCCAGTCCGCGCCCCTGCCAATCTGGTCTCGGGTGATTCTGATGAGATCGTCGTGACCGTCGGCTTCCTCTGCGCCTTTCGGGAGCGACAGTTCGGGAGCCCCCTTCGGGTTGTAGCTTCCGGTTGCCACGATCGCCCTCGTTGTCACAATCAGGCGTGGTCCGGGGATCACCCCCAGCTCAATTGCCTCTTTGAGTCCTACGTCACCGTAGCCCGCTCCCTCGGTACCGAGGTCACGTTCCGTCGTTATCCCGGCCATGAGTGTTTTCTCGGCGTGCACGACACCTCGCGCGATTCGCTGTCCGAGTGACTCATAGAGCACCTGGTCGGTCCACGGTGTCTCATCGTAGGGGTGGAGCAGCAAATGCGAGTGGCCCTCAATCAGACCTGGCAGCAGCGTTAGCCCGGGCAGCTCCACAATGCGGGCTCCCCGGGGAGACTGGACTTGGTCGTAGGGTCCGGCGGCCGCGATCCGGTCGCCTCTGATCAGGACAACCCAGGCGTCGCGCATCTCGGTACCGTCGAACACCTTTCCCGGTCGGAGCAGTAGCGCCTCCTGCGCATTGACTGAGTGAGACAGCAGACCCACTATCAGCGAGAGAACCAGCATAACGGTGCGCGCATTCATCATGATATCATCCGCAGAGTTCACGTTGCGATCGGCGCTAGCCGCCGTGTCCTTGATCCAGTATAGGGGCAGATCTGTGTCTCCACAAAGTCGTCGCTTCTGGACATCCCACGCGAATGCAGAGTGATGTGCGGGGCACGGTGAGCGAGGGGCCCGAGCTCGTCCGCGCGCTCGGGCTGTTCGACTCGGTAATGATGATGGTGGGAATAGTCATCGGATCCGGGATCTTCCTCACGACGGGTATAATGGCGCAGAGCATTCCGTCAGTGCCGTTGTTGCTCCTGGCCTGGGTTGTCGGAGGACTGCTGACCCTCTCAGGTGCCCTCACGTTTGCGGAGCTCGGTGCCGCGATGCCCGAGGCCGGTGGTCAGTACGTGTATCTGCGGGAGGCGTACGGTAACCTCGCCGCATTCCTGTTCGGGTGGATACTGTTCCTGGTTGCGATGGGCGGGTCGATAGCGGCCCTGGCGGTCGGGTTCGCCGAATACCTGGGATATTTTGCTCCCGCGATCTCGACCGATCGGATCGTGCTATCGTTGGACATCGCCGAGAATGGTCTCGATTACAGATATAGCGTTTCCACGGTACAGCTCGCGGCCGTGGCCGTGATCGTCCTACTGACGGTGTGCAACTACGCCGGCGTGGTTTTTGGGAAGCTGATTCAGAACGCGTTCACTGTGGTCAAGATCGCTGCCCTGGTGGCTTTCGTGACGGTGGGGCTCATGCTGGGGTCCCGGCAGCAGCTCGACAACTCTCTCAATCCGACCGGAGCAAGCCCTGGTGCGTTGCTGATCGGATTCGGGGTCGCCGTAGTGGCCGTCTCCTGGGCATTCGACGGGTGGAACAACATCAGCTACGTGGCCGGAGAGATTCGGGATCCCAGGCGTAACCTTCCACTATCGCTGCTAATCGGAACCGCCGCAATCACGATCCTGTACGTTCTGGTGAATGTCGTATACGTCTTGGCGTTGCCCCTCGCTGAATTGGCGGGCGTCATGCGGGTTGCGGAACGCGCTTCGCAGGCGCTGTTCGGGACCGGCGCGGCGAGCTTGGTCTCTGCAGCCGTGATGATCTCCACATTCGGCGCGTTGAACGGTTCGATCTTTGTCGGGCCGAGAGTCTACTACGCAATGGCGCGCGACGGTGTCTTCTTTCATCGAGCGGGCGCCGTGCACCCACGCTTCGGTACTCCGGCGGCCGCGATTACGACTCAGGCGGTATGGGCCTGCGTGCTCACCTTGACCGGCACGTACGAACAGCTGTTCACGTATGTCATGTTCATCACCTTGGCTTTCTGGGCCGCCGCCGTCGCGGCGGTGTTCGTGCTACGCAGACGGCGGCCAGACCTACCGCGACCTTACAGGACGTGGGGCTACCCGACGGTACCGGTGATCTTCGTGGTTGTCACGGTCGCGATAATCGTGAACACGTTGTTTGCCAGGCCGGTAGAATCGCTGGCGGGACTCGTGATCACCGCCGTAGGTGTTCCAGTATACTTCTGTTGGCGGAGGACAGCAGCCCGAGCGGTTTGATCGCAGGAACGGGCCGCCGTAGGGCAAAATAGGATTCGGAGGGTCGTGAGATGGCGCTGATTCTCGTGGTTGATGACGACGCCGCAGTGCGACGGGTGCTGTGCAGGATGCTCGAATTGGACGGCCACTCGGTGATCGAAGCGGAGAACGGGCAGGAGGGGCTGAAGCTGATGGGTGAGAAGCCGGCGGATCTAGTCATAGCCGATCTGTTCATGCCCGTGATGGATGGTCTCGAGTTCATCAGCAAGCTGCAACAGTCCTATCCTGACACCGCTGTACTGGCCGTCTCCGGGTCCACTTACGAACGTCGGCCACGATTCCTGGAAATAGCGGGTAGGATGGGAAACGTGA
>LJUI01000174.1 GCA_001303705.1 candidate division TA06 bacterium SM23_40 | reverse complement strand
TCTCGACCTCTCCTGTTTTGATTCGGCAGAGGACTTCGTGGAGCGGGGATGCGGTTTCTTCCTCGAGGAGGGGAACGAGATGATCGGCGCGGCGTGGTCCTCGCTCGTCTGCAGCAAGGGGATCGAAGTGAGCATCTACGTGGTGCCCGCGCACCGCACCGGGGGTGTCGCCACCGCCCTCGCCTGCGCGCTCCTGAAGCACTGCCTGGAACAGAAGATAGATCCCCATTGGGATGCTGCAAACCCGGAATCGTGCACGCTGGCCGAGAAACTCGGATACGTATACATGGGATCGTATGACGCCTATGTGCTGCGAGAGTGATGCGAAATTCTTATCAGGAGCTAATCATGGATATGCAAGTACCCGCAATGCACTTCGTGTGTACTCGTGACGAGGCCCGGGAACTCATTCGGGGTCGTGACCGATTCTGGGTCTCCAACTGCGGCTGCCGCGAGGGGCGAGGGCAGTGCGACCGCTCGCGGATCGATCTCTGCCTCGTATTCTACGATGACATAGGGATGAGCGGCTCGGGCGGGCGGGAGATCGCGCTGGCGGATGTGGAAGAGATCTTCCGCGAAGCAGAGACCTGCCATCTCGTCACCCGCCCATTCCGGAGCGATGATCGGACACGCGTGGACGGGATCTGCTTCTGTTGCGACGACTGCTGCGTCTATTTCCTGGACCCGAGCGATGTGTGTGACAAGGGTCGCCTCGTCCAGGAGAGTGACCCGGAGCTCTGCGCTGCCTGCGGTGCATGTACCGAGGTCTGCTACTTCGGCGCTCGTAAGACGGACGACGGGGAGTTGGTCGTCGACCGCGACAGGTGCTATGGGTGCGGCCTCTGCGTGGATGTCTGTCCCGAGGGGTCTATCCGGATGGTACACAGACAATGACGAGCCGGCGCCCGCCATCGATGCCAGTGTCGATCATCACAATATGTCGATCAACATGAGGTATCGGCGGAGCGCGCACCGGAAGAAGAGTTCGAATATATGGTATGCCGGCCGCTTCGTGCCGGCAGATGATACCTGAACTTGAACCGCATCTCGTCCCGGGCGGAAACAGGTCTCCAGCGAACGGAGTGGATTGGCTATGGCAGACCGCAAAGCTCTTGATGCGCTGTTCCATGAGCGGGGATACACAGAGTTCAAGTGGATCGACGCCAGGACTATCGTTGTCGCCCAGTGGGTCCGTATGAAGTGCGAGTACGGCTGCGACGATTACGGGAGGCACGCGTGCTGTCCCCCGAACGTGCCGTCGGTCGCGGACTGCCGCCAGTTCTTCGGCGAGTACTCGACGGTGGTAGTCTTCCGGTTCTATAAGCAGGTCGATAGCCTGGAGGAACGGCGCGCATGGAGTAGGTCCGTGTACGAAGGGCTGTTGGAGCTCGAAAGAGAGGTCTTTCTCTCGGGGTACGAGAAGGCGTTTCTGCTCCCCATGAGTTCGTGCAGTTTTTGCCCCGAGTGCTCCAGCGTGAGAGAGGAATGCATCAAACCGGAGACTGCCCGGCCGACCGCAGAGGGCCTAGCGGTAGACGTCTTCTCCACCGTGCGACGGCATGGGTTTCCCATTGAGGTTCTTTCGAGGTACGACCAGCCGATGAATCGATATGCGTTCTTGTTGATTGAGTAGGGGGTAGGGGCGGTAGCGTGCGGCCAGGCGGGCTCTGGCAACATGCGGCACATAGGGTCGGTCGTTCTATTGGCCCTGGGTGAGCAAATAAGTGGTGGACTTTTGCCACCACAATTGCTCAGGTGAGAGGAGGGAGCATGACTATCGAGTTCAAAACGCCGGCAGAAGCATTCATAGCAGTTGCATGGGCCGTCTGCACTGCGGATAAGTGCGGCACGAAGGAAGAACGGGATTATCTCTATGAACAGGTGAGACATCTCGATATCTTCGAGCACTGTGACCGCGTGGAGTTCGGGAATCTCATGGGGCTTGCATACAATAAGATATTCCACACGCTCCCCTGTGAAGAGTCGGCCCTCACCGATGAAGGTATCGAATGTCTGATCCAGGCTGTCAATAAGATCCTGACCCCTAACCAGCGAGTCGAAGTCTTTAGGATGGCATGCGGGCTGGCTGGAGCGGACACCGTATCGGAGAGAGAAGGAGCGTTGCTGGAGCGGCTTCGGGACGGTTTCTGGATCGACCCAGAGGGTGCCCAAGGGATACTTGGCGGCTAGCGATTCCTCTCGCCTGCGCGTTCCTGAAGCAGCGCCGGGAGCACTGCCAGAAGCACTGTCTCGTGCATCGCCTGGAACAGAGAACGGATCCCGGGTGGGATCCTGCGAACCGGAATCGCGTACGCCACCGAGAGGCCGGGCTGCCTCCTCACGGGATCGGGCGGCCCGTACATGCCGCGCGACTGATGCGAGGTGGCGCTGACCGCTGCATCTGATCCTTGTCGAGTCCAAGCGGGATCGCGCATTCCGACAGAACCGCCTCGCAGACAAGCCTCGTGGTAGACGGACCCGAAAGAGCCAGACCGGCTCCGGAGCGCCAGGCCGGCTCCAGAGGGGCAGATCAGCTCCACAGGGGCAGACCAGTTCCAGAGGGGTAGACCAGTTCCAGAGGGGCAGACCAGTTCCAGCGGGGCAGATCAGCTCCGGAGGGGCAGACCAGTTCCAGAGGGGTAGACCAGCTCCAGCGTAGCAGACCAGCCTCAGCGTGGTAGACAAGCTCTGCACGAGTAGATCAGTTGCACCGAAGCAGACCAGGTGCATAGGGGCAGATCAGCTTCACAAGGGCAGACCAGCAGCAGAGCACCAGACGAGGTCCGGCGGTGCAGACCGGGTCCAGCGGTGCAGACCAGCTTCAGACGAGTAGACGAGTTGCACCGAAGCAGACCAACCCCAGAGGGGCAGACCAGCTGCAGGGGGGCAGACCAGTAGCAGAGGATCAGACCAGTTCCGGGGGAGTAGACGACGCCCAGACAGAACGAGGAGGGATACCGTGCTCATCGGAGAGAATGTCAGACTGCGGCCGGTCACGCCTGACGACGCGCAACTGCTCGCGGACTGGTTCAGCGACCCTGAATACTTGGGTGATCACTTCAACATCTGGCCCATGACGCGCCACCAGTGGGAGCAACTGCTGGCGAAGGACGATGCTCCGGATACGCGAAGATACCTCATCATCGATAGAGAGAGTGAGAGCCCCACAGGAACGGCCGGGTACATGAACCCGTTCACGCTCCCGAAGATCTACAAGGGGACCGAGCTCTGGTGGCACGTCCACCCGGAGTTCCGCAGGCGCGGGATCGCAACGCAGGCGGTCTGCCTCCTGGCCAACCATCTCTTCAATGCTACGCCGATCGCGCGAATCCAGGCCACCATCGTCGTGGGGAACGGCATCTCCTGCCGCGTCGCGGAGGCGGCGGGGATGCAGCGCGAGGGCATCTACCGGAAGGTCGCCTTTGTCCACGGACGCTATGTCGACATGTATCTCTATGCGATAGTGCGCGACGACTGGAAGGATGAGGGATCCTACCGCAAGGGCCGCAAGCCCTTCTGATGAGCAGAACGGCTGCCCCTGGCGCAAACCGTTCCGATGAGCAGAACGGCCGCTCCTGGCGCAAGCCGTTCTGAGCCCAGGGCGGAATGGCAGATCCGGCACTTCAGACACGGAGGTGGAGTGCGATGTTCAGAAAGGGAGCCTTCGTTGCGCTTGTCCTTCTCGTGGTGTGCAGTGAGCAGGCAGGTGCTCAGGCGTTCGATCTTCTCTTCTTCAATGGCCAGCGCCAGGGTTTTACCGTTGGAGCGGGTGTCGGGGTCGGCCCCAGCTACATCCACTCAGAGGCAGGGGAGAGATCCGACGATGTGTTCAGAATAGGACCGGGACTGGATTTCAGATTCGGTCTTGCGCCGACGAACAATCTCCACTTCTTCACCGGCGCCAAGATGTGTATGTGCTATTGGGACAAAATCGGGGAGACCTATGGTGACTACTTCGATGCAATGCGCGGCGACGATCTGAAGGCCGTCGGGGCGATCATCGCCTTTCCCTTTGCCATCGGGATCATCCCTATGATGGGAAGTCACACTGTCTTTGGATTGGTGGGCGCTACCTACTATCTCAATGAGGCAGCCCCCTCGTACTTCTTCGAAGGAACGGTTGGCGTAGGCATCGTTCCTGACGAATTCGGAAAGGACACGAGGGGCGGGACGGGGTTCTCAGTCGGCGCCGGATACGAATTCGTGCCGCACTTCAACATCCGAGGCGACATCTTGTATGGCCACGGCGTCGATGAACCGATGGGATATCGCACGTATGAGGAAAGCGCCACCGGTGTGACTCTGCTCGTCACTATGAATGTGATTGCCTACTAGCGATATAAGACTGACGAGTCCATGGATAGTCTGCGCGTGCGTCGTCTGCGGTGGCCATCTCGGAGCTCCCGCATCTGATCGGCTCTCTCGGTGGCCGAGCCGACGGGATCTCGCTCGGCATGCAAGTGCTTGCTCGATCGTGAGCCCATGTCAGGGGAGATTTCCGTGTGGTAGGGTACCCCAGAGAAAAGACTCTCTTTGGAGAGCAACGCAGACAGTAGATTGGCCTGAATCAGAATGCTATCTCAAGGACCGAAATTGAACGACAGCTGGATTGCGCTGTGTTTCACGACTATCGCGGTGGTGGTCAGCATTGTCATCAAGTTCGCAAAACCGCTCACGTGGATGCAATTCATCGGGCTTTTCGCGACTCTTGAGGGAACCGTTGTGTTGGCGACGGCCGTTTCGTTCAATATTCCGCCGCACGGTAAGAATTGGCGGGACAGCCTCAAGTGGGCGGTGACTGAATTCCCGAAGTATGGCTCGACACCGTCCTTCAGTTGTGTGAAGTTCTACTTGGGTCTGTTTCTGATTTTCGTCGGCGTTGCCATCACTTCGCTGTCATTCTGAGACATGGCAAATCGCTGCACGCGGCTTGCCCAACTGCGCGGGCACCTGGGGGAGAACATCGAATGAAGCGCCGGGAATACGAAATTATAGGAGCAGCCTTCGATCTTGGCTCTGACACGAGGGGC
>LJUI01000041.1 GCA_001303705.1 candidate division TA06 bacterium SM23_40 | reverse complement strand
ATACCGCTCATACGGAGATAATCTACGACTGTGGCGATCAATGGTTTGAAAAATCGAATCGGCGGTTTCATACTGCCCCATATTCGCATATCCGGTCGCCATCCTCAGCTTCGGTCCCATATAGTGAGGATCTATCTCCAATGCGCGCCGGTAGTGTTCGAATGATTTTTCATAGTCCATGCCGAAGTATTTCGTTCCTTCCATATATTCCACATACGCTTCGTAGACCGGCGGCTCGCCGACCGTCGCAATAGCAACCCCTGGTGTAATGTGAATCGCGAGCGCTCCCATGACCTTCTGCCGCAGCGCGTCGATCGCCTTCATCGGCTCGCTCCGGGGACCGCGAACCGGATCGAGCGTCAGGATGACATCGTTCCTCTGCGCATCGATGATCTGCGCCTCGATCTGTATATCCTCGCCGACCTGATAAAACATCCCCGCCACGAGAATCCCCGAATGCGTCGCCTCCGCCAGTTCGATGAGCTTATCTCGATCCTCGAATCCGGCTTCCTTCAACCCGGCATCCTGCATAAGCATAAGCATTGTCGTCGTCGGTATCGCCTCGGCGAGCTCGTTCTGCACTATCCCCTGCGTGACCCAATCCGACGCCAGCCTTCCGATCGGGTCGAGGGCCGGATCGCTGGTGCGGTTTTCAAACGCCGCGACAAAGACTCTGTTGGGATTCATCGGGGGGGCGTCACCACTCTTCGGGAGGAAGAAGATCACGTATGACGCCACCGCGGCAATTACAACGACCATGGCTATAGCAATGTAAAAGACCGGAGAACGCGCAACAGAGCGCGTGCCGAAAGATTGCTGTTGTTCCGCTACTGACGGGGCAGGGGGTGCGGCGCCGACCACAGTCGCCGCCTTCTTGGATGTTTTTCTTTTCAAGCGCCTCAAATCACTGAGTAGATCCTGCATCGATTGGTACCGGTCAGAGGGATCCTTTTCCAGCGTTCTTTCGATGAAATTTTCGAGCTGAGATGATATCTCGGGCACAGAGGACGATATCGGCTGCGGCTCTTCATGCACGATCGAGTACATCATCGCCGCTTCGTGATCGCCGCGGAAGGGGGTCTGTCCCGCGAGCATTTCGTACAGGACGACACCGAATGAAAAGATGTCCGAACGGTGATCGACGTCTTGCCCCTGTATCTGTTCCGGCGACATGTAGGCGAGCGTTCCGACCGTCGTGCCTGCCTTGGTGAGAGGGCTCACATCCTTCAATTTGGCCAGACCGAAGTCCATGACCTTTATCCGGTTCTTCGAATCCACCATGATGTTTCCGGGTTTGATATCACGGTGGATGATTCCCTTTTCATGGGCTTCCGAGAGGGCTTCGGCGATCTGTATCGCATACCCGATTGCCTCTTTGGACGGCACAGCGACCGGACCGGTCGTACCGCATTTTTCACGCAACGTCATTCCGTCGACGTATTCCATCGAGATGAATTGGTACCCGCCGTGTTCTTCCACTGAATAGATCGTGCAGATATTCGAATGGTTCAGCGCCGCGGCCGCTTTCGCTTCGCGGATGAATCGCTGCTTGTCTTCATCCGCGCCGGTGAGATGCAGCGGCAAGAACTTCAGCGCGACGGTGCGGTCGAGTTTGGTATCGCGGGCCTTGTAGACCACGCCCATCCCGCCCTCACCGAGCTTCTCGAGGACCTTATAATGTGAAATAGTCTTGCCGACCATGAGAGTTCTCCAGGTAAGCTCATTATACTATATCATACAAACAAGAGCATACACGAGTTATAAGCCAGAATGTGGTAGACAGTAATTACAGTATTTTGCTACTACCTATGCGCTACCTTTCGATTTTTGTGATTTTGGTAGCGATGCTGTAAGTCGTTAACTTATTGCAATTAAATAAATAAAAAATACGCCGCCAAGGAATCGAACCGGAGAACCTACTGATTCAGAGGCCTTTTGGGCAGCTAACCTACTGATAAAACAACAGCTTTTCTTATTGTGCTGAACGAATGACTTCATGGTATCCCAGGACATTCCGCAAAGGATCACGACTGGGGATCCGGGCTATTCGGCGCTCGTGCCGTCCCCCCAACTAAGGGGTACCAGCTCGGCGAGCTTGAGACTCAGACGCTCGGACAGTACTGAGATAGCGATGTGCCTGCCATCGGGCGAGACACCGAGAGATTCCGTGATAAAGTCATTCGAGAAACCGGCAAGCGGCCTTCGTGATCCGGACGTGTCGCGTCCCGGGATGAAATCCTGCACGTAGATACCGAAGCACCCTCGTTCATCATGCCCCACATAGACGATTCCACGGCCGTCGTGCGTCCACCGTGCGCGCCCGATAACTATATTCTCGTGCAGCATTCTCGTGGGAAATTCGATCTCGAATGGCACTATCCGGGCACTCTCGGTCTCGACAATTTTCATAACAGTGCCGAGGCCGCGAGTTACCAGAAACAGAACGTACCGTCCGTCAGGCGAAACTTCGGGATTAACATAGGAGCCTTCCGCAAGGAACGTCATATCCGAACCGTCGGGGCGTATTTTCAATATACCGATCGTTTCATCGTTGAAACTGCCGTATACGATCCATTCCCCGTCGGCAGTAACGGTCGCATTCTCTGCATCCATGCCGTCCCGCGTGACCTGCTGTGCCCGGCTTCCATCGGCGGCAGCCATCCAGATCTCCGGATTGCCGCTGCGGGTGGATGTCCACACGATGCGCTCGCCGTCGGGGAAGAACGCCGGATCATAATCGATAGCGGGATCGTCGGTCAGCTGGCGGATTGTTCCCGTGTTCCGGTCGACGGTCCAGAGATCGGTGTTCCCGCTGCGATTGGACGAGAAGATGACACGATCCCCGTCCGGTGAATAGGCGGGCTGCCGGTCCCGTCCCAATCCACGTGTGAGCGTTCTTCCCAAGCCGGTGCTGTTCTTTCCAGACCATGGAACTTCAATGAGGACCGAATTGGCTATATTTTCGTCTATGACGAACCGATCGTTACCGAGAATAGCAATCGTCGAGAATCTCCGCCCGCCAAACGGCAGCTTGACGGGTGACCAGAACAAGGGGTGAACGGTCTTTGATTCGAGGTCGTACTCCATGATCTGGCCGGGGAAATCCCCGAACTGCGTGAGAACGGCTGCAGCCTGACCGGCCAGAAACGTCTGGCCGTCCGGGCCCCACTCGGTAGCCGTGTACGGTCCCGCCATGTCGGTGAGCTCGAGGCGCGTGATCTCGCCCGATGGAACGTAGATCAAGTCGATATAGTGGAACCCTGTCGTCGCGGGAGATGAATGAGTCTCGCTCACGGCGATACGCCGTCCATCCGGTGACCACCGGATACCGTAGCAAAGGCGATTTGGAATCTCTGCGAGGATCTGCTCATCACCCGTTTGAATATCTGCCACGCCGATGACCTCGATATTATCCTCGCCCACCGGTTCCGTTCTTATAAAAGCCACATTCTTCAAGTCCGGTGACCAGTCGGCCTCGCTTACATCCTCGAGTATCCGGCGCTGCTGGGCACCGACTACAGATGTACGGTAGAGATCCCTCGTGCCACCCAGGTCTCGCACAAACAGGATCTGCGCTCCGTCTGGCGAGAAGCGGGGAAGATCGTCGGGCCCTTCTGTAATGGGCTCCTCGCTGCCGCCGGCCACCTGCTTGAGCCAGATCCGGGACACTCCGTCGCGATCGGATGCGAATGCGATCATGTCTCCTGCCGGGGAAGCGTTGGGCGCCCAGTCCCGACCGGAGTAAGAGATAGTATGCAGCCGCACGGGAGGATGCTGCGCGGGGGGACGCAACAGATAAAGGCTGACCATAACGGCTGCAAGCCAACCGAACCCGGCCACCGCGAACAGCAGTGAACGGCGTACACCTCGAACTGTGCTCGCAGGCTCCATTGATCTCACACCTGACCCACTGGCCAGGGAAGGCTTAAGGCGGTTGAGATCGACGATGAGATCATCGAGGTGCTGATACCGCTGGTCCGCACCCTTTGCGAGGCACTTATCGATGATTCTCTCCAGTTCAAGAGGAACACCCGACCGCAGCCCGGTCACGCGCGGGGGATCTTCATTGAGGATGGAGTACACCATCGCCTCCGGGAATTCCCCTCGAAAGGGCAGTTGGCCGGTGACCATCTCGTAGAGAACGACGCCCAATGACCATACGTCGGATCGGCTGTCGATCTCCGCTCCCTGGGCCTGCTCCGGGGACATGTAAGAAACCGTGCCGACGGTCGTCTCGGGCAGTGTCAGCTGCGTCACCCCGGAAAGCTTCGCCAGCCCGAAATCCAGGATCTTCACGAGGCCGCTGGAGGTAAGAAAAACATTCGCCGCCTTGATATCCCGGTGGACGATATCCTTTTGGTGAGCAGCCAAGAGCCCTTGCGCGATCTGAATTGTTATGCTCATGGCATCCTCCAGGGGCAGGGGCCCGCGGGAGAGCCTTTCTCTCAATGCCTCACCTTCATAGTAGGTCATGGCGATAAAAAGCTGACCCTCTTCGGTCTCGTCTATCTCGTACACCGTGGATACATTTGGATGATCGAGTGCGGAGGCTGCACGTGCCTCTCGGACGAACCGCGTCTTGGCCGTGGGATCGCGGGTTAAGTTGGTGGGCAGGAACTTGAGTGCAACGTCACGGCCCAACGCGGTATCGTGCGCACGATATACCACACCCATCCCGCCCTCACCAAGCTTTTCGAGGATCTTGTAATGGGATACTGTCTTGCCGATCATGAGAGCTCTCCAGGCACGTTACATATACTGTATCATACCCGCAAGGTGATACACTAGTCATATAGATGTTATAGCAGGAGAAACAATAAATACAGCATTCTGCTGCTACCTATGCGCTACCTTTCGATTTTCGGGATATTGGGAACGGGGCTCTAAAACGTTAACTTATTGCAATTAAATAAATAAAAATGCACCACCAGGGAATCGAACCCCGAACCTACTGACTAAGAGACCAATTGGGCGTCAAACCTGCTGATAATACATCAGGTGAGCTAAAGGAGCTCAAGCACCACAGTGTGCTTCGGCTTCGTATCCTTCGCCTTGTAGACAACCAACATGCCGCTGCGGCTGAGTTCTTCGAGGATATTGTAATGTGAAATGGTCTTACCGATCATGTTGTCATTTTAAGTCTATCGAAAATGCATTACCAAATGATTTCACCGATCACTCTTTTAATCCGACCTTTTTGAGCAGCTCATCAAAACGCGGATCCGATCGAAGGGTGTCGAGCGCCGGCTCGACGCCGATCGATATTAAATACGGCGAACGCGCTTCATACGCCTTTTCCAATTCTTCAAACGCTTTGTCCTTATTATCAATCCGTGCATAAGCCATGGACCGATAGAACGGGTAGTTATAGTCATGGAACGACCATTCATCCATGTTCTTGATTACCCACCATGTATTGCAGACTTCGTACCCCGACGTTTTGCAGACATGGTCGAGTTCTTCCACATATATGCTTGTTTTTTCGTCAAGGATCATCACTTGCCTGAATGCCTCGTAAGCTTCCTGAATCATTCCTTTCTCTACGTAGCAAAGGTACAAAACAAAATAAGCAGCAAGGAAATTCTTATCCAGTTCGAGCGACTTCCGGCTCTGCTCGATCGCTTCATCGTAGCGACCCACATAATAATAGTTAAGAGCAAGGGCCACGTTTATGACAAGGGACAGTGGATCGAGCTTCAGGGCTCGCAGCATCTGTTCCATCGCCTCATCATGTCGCCCCCAGCGGGCAAGAATATTTGCATACCAATGGTGAGCGGTGGCATAGTTCGGATTCAGCGATATCGCTTTTTTAAAATATTCTTCCGCAGCCTCCCAGTTATACTCGTATTCGAGAGATTCTAGGCCGAGCACCGAATACGCCGCCGCCGATTTGTTGTCTATCGAGAGCGCCTTGTGGGCGTATTCCTTTGCTTTTTGATTGGCTTCTTTTGCCGAATAATATCCCCAGTTTCTGAGTATGGTGAAGGCTTCCGCAAGTCCCGCATACGCCTGGGCGTAATCGGGATCCATCCTGATAGCCTCCTCGAAATATTCGATGCTTTTCCAGAGATCCTTCTCCGTCCTCTTGTTCCAGTGGTAGCGCCCCTTGAGGTACGCTTCATGAGCGCGGGGATCGATCCGGCGGGCATCAGATTTTTCGCCTTTTTCCCCTGGTGCCAAAGTGATATTTATTTCACTGGCGATCGCGCGTGCTACCCCACGCTGTAGCGCCAGGACATCTTGCAGGTCACGCTCGTAGTGCTCCCCCCAGATTTGATGATCCTCGTCCGCCTCGATGAGCTGTGCCGTGATGCGCACCCGGCCTCCTGTCTGCATGACCGATCCCTCGACGATCGCATCGACGCCGAGCTCGTTCGCAATCTCCGGCAGGGATTTGTCTGTATCCTTGTAGCGCATGACCGATGTCCGCGAGATCACCTTGATCGTGCCGGTCTTCCCAAGATCGGCGATAAGCGCCTCGGTCATCCCATCAACGAAGTATTCCTGATCAGGATCCCGTGATAAATTCTCGAGCGGCAGCACCGCTATCGAATCGATCGCTTCGCTTTTTTCGGGAAAGAGATAGAGTCTTGCAAGCACGAGAGCTGCAACGATAATTACTACCGAACCGAATACAAAACCGATATGCTTTCCCGTGAATCCTTTCTTTGCTGGACCCTTTGCTAAACCGGTGGTTGTTATCTCAGCCGACAAAGATCTGAGATCCACCAGCAGCTCATCGGCACGCTGGTATCGATCACTCGCGTTCTTTGCCATCGCCTTGTGAGCGATTCTCTCAAGCTCAACCGGCACGCCGGTTCGAAGCGCCGTCACCGGCTCGGGGTCCTCGTGCAGGATCGAGTAGATAACTGCCTGCTCATAGTCACCTCTGAACGGTGCCTGCCCCGTTACCATTTCATAGAGCATCACACCGAGTGACCAGATGTCAGTGCGAGAATCAACCGCCTCTCCTCTGCTCTGCTCAGGCGACATGTATGCCACCGTTCCAAGCGTAGTCCCTTCGCGCGTGAGCTGCGTTCGGCCCGGCGACTTCGCGAGACCGAAGTCCATGATCTTAACTCTTCCCTCGCCGGTGATCATGATATTCGCGGGCTTTATGTCGCGATGCACGATTTGTCTTTGGTGAGCCGCATGCAACCCCCCGGCAATCTGTATCGCGATTCCCTGTGCTATCTCCAATTTCATCGGACCCGACGCGATGATATCCCTCAAACTCCGTCCCTCGATATATTCCATCGCAATAAAGGATCGGCCTTCCAACTCATCGATCTCGTAGACCGTGCAGATATTGGGATGATTGAGCGCGGCGGCCGCCTGCGCCTCGTGTATGAAGCGCGCTTTCTCGTCTTCCGTCCCGAGCGCCTGGGGAGTGAGGAACTTCAGCGCTACGGTGCGGCGGAGCTTCGTATCTTCCGCCTTGTAGACAACACCCATACCGCCGCGGCCGAGTTCTTCGAGTATTTTATAGTGAGATATAGTCTTACCGATCATGAGAGATCTCCGGATACGTCAAGCATACTATATCATATATATAAGAGCATGCACGAGTTATAAACCAGGACGTAATAGGAAGAAATACAGCAACTACTGCATTTTGCTGCACCTATGCGCTACCTTTCGATTTTTAGGATTTTCGCTTTGAAGTTCTAAGCCGCTACCCTATTACAATTAAACAAATAAAAAATACGCCGCCAGGGAATCGAACCCCGAACCTACTGATTAAGAGGTCATTTGGGCACCTAACCGACTGATAAAAAATCAGTTAAGTGGCGTGGTTGCCATATCATATATACGGCTTTTTATCCGACTGGAGAATGCAGACGATCGGACGGAAACGATTCAGGCAGCTATTCCCGATGCATAGGAAGCTCCCCCTTGATCTTACCGCTCAACGTATTGAGGCAAGGATCTTCCGGACAAACGCCTGGAAACGGGGATCATCCCGGATTTTTTCGAAGACAGGATCCATATGCCAAAACCTTCCGATCACGATCAGCCATAGTTCATGGGCTTCATACGCTTTCTCCAGCCAGGTCAATGTCTCCTCGAGCTCTCCGAGCCCCGCGTAAGCATACGCGAAATAGAGCGATTGGACGTATTCGTTCTCGGAACGTTCCTGAAGTTCGGTGAGCACCTCCAGGGCTTCCGCCGTCCTCCCCACTTTGCCGTATACATTGCCGAGCGTCGAAAGTATCCATGGATTGCGGCCAGACAATTCCACCGATTTTCGAAGCTCTGTGATGGCCTGGTCGTCTTTCGACATGAGGTCGTAGACCCAACCGAGCAGCCAGTGGGCGAGCGCGTAGTCAGGGTTTAGCTCGAGCGCGCGTTTCAGCTTCTCTTCCGCCTGATCTAATTTAAGCCTGCCGATCAGGTCCCAGCCGTACTGTGCATGTGCCACGACCGAGAGCGGATCTACCTCTATCGCGCGCTCGTTCTCCCGTAGCATCTCATCATCTCGATCCGTCAACGAGAGCATCGAAGCATACCAGTAATGAGCCGGCGTATAAGTGGGATTGAGTTCCAGGGCCCGCTTGAACTCCTGCTCAGCCGCCGATCCATCCCAATCGTGATACTGGTGGATCCATCCCAGAGCGTTGTGGGCCTCGGCAATGGTATCGTTGATCTCGAGGGCCTTCAGGGCGTTCTCCCTGGCGATGGGAATCGCCTCCCGGGACAGCAGGTAGCCGTAGAAGGAGAGCAGATTGTAGGATTCCGCGATACCGGCGTACGCTTCCGCGTAGTTCGGGTCCTTCTCTATCGCCTTCTCGAAATACTCGACCGCCCTTTTCAGCCCCTCGCCACGCTTCTCCCAGAAAAAGCGGCCCCTGATATAGAGATCGTACGCCTCGAGGTTCTCCGTGCCGCGCTTCACCAGCCGGGTGGCTTCGTCGCCCAGGAGTTCTATCTTCAGCTTGTCAACGATCGCGAGCGAGATCTCGTCCTGTATGGCGAAGATATCCTCCAGCTTGCGGTCGTACTTCTCCGACCAGATATGATACCCATCAGCGGCGCTGACGAGCTGGGCGGTGATCCGAAGCCGCTCGCCCGCCTTCCGGATACTCCCCTCGAGCACCGTGTCGACGTTCAGCTTCTCGCCGATCTCGCGCACATCGTACTTCCCGCCCTTGAGCGAGAATGCCGATGTCCGGGCCACCACGCGGAGCGGCTTGATGTGGGCCAGCGCATTGATCAGCTCCTCGGCCAGGCCGTCGCAGAAGTACTCCTGGTCCTTCTGGGGGCTCATGTCGACGAAGGGAAGTACCGCGATGGAGCGCTTTTCCCGGTCGGGCCGCCCCGACGCCGTCTTCGTCCGGGCCGCCTCCCGGACCGACCGCACATCCGCCGCCAGATCCTCGATCCGCTGATACCGCTGCTCCGGATCCTTGGCCAGGGCCTTTTTGATGACCTTCTCCACCGCCGCGGGCGCCTCGGGGCGGAGCGTCTTGATCCCCGGCGGCTCATCGTTCAGGATCGAGTAGATGACCGCCTGGTCGTAATCCCCCCGGAACGGCTTTCGGCCGGTAATCACCTCGTAGAGGAGCACCCCCGTCGACCAGATGTCAGTGCGGTGATCGACCTCGTCCCCTCGCGCCTGCTCGGGGGACATGTACTTGACCGTACCCAACGTAGTCCCTTCCCTCGTCAGGTGGCTTTGCTCGGCCAGCTTGGCCAGGCCGAAATCGATGATCTTCGCCCGGCCGCCCCCGGTGATGAGGATATTGGACGACTTGATGTCCCGGTGGACGATCCCCCTCCGGTGCGCTTCGGCCAGGCCACCGGCGACCGCCTCGACGATATCGCACGCCTCCTCGACGCCGATCCCGCCCTTTTTCACCCTCTCCTCCAGGGTTTCCCCCTCGTAGTGGGCCATGACGATGAACATCTGTCCTTCAGGAATCTCGTCTATCTCATATATGGTGCAGATATTGGGATGGTCGAGGGCGGAGGCCGCTTTGGCCTCCTGCACGAACCGTTTCTTTGCGTCCTCCTTCTGGCTCAGATGGGGCGGGAGGAATTTTATCCCGACCGGCCGGTCGAGCCTGGTATCGCGGGCCTTGTAGACCACACCCATACCGCCCTCGCCGAGCTTCTCAAGGATTTCGTAATGGGAAATGGTCTTTCCGATCATGAGAGCTCTCCAGGTGCGTTGATTATACTATATATATACACAATAGCACACACTTGTTATAAACCGGAACGCAATAGTAGAAAATTCAAAACATACAGCATCTTGCTGCTACCTATGCGCTACCTTTTGATTTTTTGGATTTTCGCCTTAAAACCCAAGGCCGCTAACTTATTGCAATTAAATAAATAAAAATGCACCGCCAGGGAATCGAACCCCGAACCTACTGATTAAGAGACCTTTTGGGCAGCTAACCGACTGATAAAACAACAGTTGTGCTATATGAAACTGCCACCCTCTTACTAAAAGAAATACTCACCGGTGTAATACTACGGAACCGATCCGAATCATCATGAGAATTTATCCCAAACCTGACGCCGGTATACCTCGTACAACCTGTGTGCCAAGCGGATGTTGCCCCTGCTCGAAAAATTTCCTATTATGCTCAGCCACGGCTTGCGGTAATGCCTCACACTACTCCAAATTCTGCGAAGAACGCGTGGCAAGGAATAGAAAGTGTGGTTACAGGTTATCATTTCTTGCAAGACATCGTCTAGTGACAGGTGCTTGTATCGTGCCACCGGGTATGTCAGCGTATAGTATTTCCAATCTTCCGGGAATGCATCGAGAGCGATTCGATCCCCCGATTTCATCTTCTCCCAGAGACGTGTGCCGGGCAACGGCGTCAAAAACAGCGCGTTGAGACTGTCAACACCGTACCGGTCAGCTACCTCGGCGACATGTTTGCCGATGCCCGGTTTATCTACGTCCAAACCAATGATAAGGGAACCTACTACTATTATGTTGTAACGCTGAATTCTTTACACGGAGGCTCGGAAGTCCCGGCCGTTAAGAAGGTTGAATTTCTTGCCAATTTCTAGAAGCCCATCCGGTACGGGGGACTCGAATCCGATGAAGACGCCGCTGCAACCAGCTTTCGCGGCCAACGCGAGAAGTTCATCGTCATCGGCGAAATTAATGGTGGCCTGTGCAACCCATTCCTTTCGCACTTCCGCCTTTGCCAAGGCGCGGAAGAGATCCTTGGCGCGGGCGATGTGCTCGGGCCGCGTGCCGATGAGGTTGTCGTCCACCACTAAAACACGTTTCTCGCGTATCATCTTAAATTCCTGCACCACGTCGGCAATCGACCGTTGGCGGTAGTGAATCCCGTTGAACGCCGAAACACTGCAAAAACTGCAGTTCAAGGGACAGCCCCGTGTCGTCTGAATGGCTCCGAATGCGTATCTCGAATCCAGCAAATCGTGCCGAGAGATCGGCATTTCGGTCGAGGCGGCAAGGCCGCCGTCGTACCGTCGCTTCAGGCCTTTATGCCGGGCATCTTCCAGAATCTGATGCCAAATGCCCTCGGCCTCCCCCGTGACAACCGAATCCACACGCTCCATGACCTCGTCTAAGCATATGGTTGCGTGAATCCCGCCCATGACAACGGGAACGCCCAAGTGCCGGAAGTGATCGGCCACTTCATACGCGCGGTTCGCCTGCGAGGTGAAAGCGGTAATGCCCACCAGATCCGGCCGCGGCAGGGACGGATAGTCCGGAACGCCGAGGTTCTCGTCAAAGATCGAGATCTCCCAATCCGGTGGGATCAGGTCCGCGAGAACCATGAGACTGAGCGGTTTCCACACGCGGAAACGGTTCCAGCGGCTCTCCTTGATCTTGATGATGCTGACGAGCGGATTTGAGGGATTGATCAGATACAATCGGATCGCACGTGTCAATCAAGTATCTATAGAATTCACTCTAGTAAGTATAAATTTTTTAATAGATAATAGAAATTGATCTCCTGCATCGCAATAATTTTTTACCTAAAAAAGGGAAGCCGGTCACCCGGCTTCCCCTCTGATCGTAAACTGAAAACATCAAAACGAATCTATGAACCTGCCTCTAAGTTGCTGATGCCTTTCAATTAGGCCCGATCACTGGTTTCTAGTAACTGCGCCCGAAGCCTCTTCCGCCTCCGCCACGCAGGCCTTCGTTACGAGCACGTGCCTCGTTGACCTTGAGGCTGCGGCCCTGGAAATCCTTCTCGTTCAGGGCTTCCATTGCCGCCTTGGCCTCGGTGTCACTTGACATCTCGACGAATCCGAAGCCTTTCGCACGGCCGGTGTCCCTGTCCGTAATGACTTTTACGGAGTCTACCTGACCGTGAGCTTCGAATGCTTTCCGCAGGTCGTCCTCGCTCGTATCGTAAGACATATTGCCTACATAAATCTTCATTGTGACCTCCTATTGGTCTCAAATGATACCACTTAACTACATCGAACAGTTTTTTTAGGAAAAAATGTAAGTGAGTTCCCCAATAGAGATGATCAACAAGGCAGGTTTCGTTTATCGTCTTTATCCGGATAACTAGCTATATTCACTCCTAAATCTATCTGTTTCACGGCTGAATATAGCACAACCCACGCGAAACACAAGGGATATATTATGATTTATGTAAAGTAATAATAATTCGCACCCTTCCCGATAACTGCTGATATATGTGGACGTAATCCCGTGCTGCTTCTACAATGGAGCATCATAGACCCATTTGCTCTCAATCAGAGACGCAGCCTGATTGACGCTCCGAAATTGCATTGCAGATTCCCACCCGGTGAAATCCAGCGCAATGCCTGGTAGCTCAGAACAAGTGGTGACAGAAGGATAGAGAATGGACACCGGTATCCTCATAGGTTACTTCGCAAAACGGGA
Source organism: candidate division TA06 bacterium SM23_40 (assembly GCA_001303705.1). Taxonomy (GTDB): domain Bacteria; phylum LJUI01; class LJUI01; order SM1-40; family SM1-40; genus SM1-40. The sequence goes on along the minus strand of LJUI01000041.1, from coordinate 4,733 downwards.
AGAAGCCCGCGGAGCCTTCAAGAAGCTGCAGAGGAGAGGGTTCCGCCGCGCTGCACTGGTGAGCAAGACCGCGGATGGAAATGTGGTTACACGGGACCCCTTCCGGTGGCGCAGGATTTTCGGGACGGCCATTGCGTTCATCCTGTTCGGGGCCCTCGCCGGAGTCACCTCCATAACCCTTCAGTGGCCGGCGCAGATTCCGGGCGGAGCCCTTTCCGCCCTGATTCCAGGCCTCGCGGGTGGATTCGTGGGGATCCTCCTCGCCGCTGCTTGGATACGGCGATCGAGGTTCGGCCTGGAACGAAGACTGCTCGAGGATCACGCACGCTGGCTGGTTTCCGGAGAGACCGTTCTGATCCTCCGGACGCCTATCAAAACGCTGCATTCCCCGGTGGCAATACTGAGAGAGAGCGGCGAGATCCCTCCCGCCATATTCATCCTGCATCCGAAGCGGGAGGGTCTAGTAGGAGAGACGGAGAACCTCGGAAGCCCGCTCCCGGCTGCGCAGATCCCGGAATACGCGGAGCGTCTCGCCGGGGACCAGCGGGGGGACCCATATGCCCGCCAGGACATCGGACTGCTCAAACGGCTCGACCGGACCATGCGATGGATACATCGGGCATGCATCGATCTCGCCGAAGCGAGCCGACTGGGACAGAGTACGACCCCGACCACCGAATGGCTCCTGGACAACGAGTACATCGTCGAGAGCAACGTTCGAGAGATTCAGATGAACCTCCCTCGGCGCTATTACCAGGAACTGCCGGTACTCGCCAACGAGCCCTACCGCGGCCTGCCGCGCATCTACGGCTTGGCGAGGAGTCTCGTCTCCCATAAGGACCTGCGCCTCGACAGGGAGAACATCCTCGCCTTCATCGAGTCATATCAATCGGTCGGCGCGCTGTCGATCGGCGAGCTCTGGGCCGTTCCCCAGATGCTGCGCGCGGCGTTGATCGAGAGCATCTCGAATTTCGCTGAACAGTCGCTGACGGCGCTGCGGGAGCGCGAATTCGCCGATTTCTGGGCGAACAGGCTGATCACCGCCAACCGGCGGGATCCCAGTCAGCTCTTCTCGATCCTCGCCGAGCTCGCCGAAATGCACCCGAGCCCGAGCCCCTATTTCGCCGCGCAACTGATCGAGAACCTCTACGACCAGGAAGCCGCTCTGGTGCCGGTTCAGGGATGGCTCGAGCGCACGCTGCGGATATCCCTCGGCGATCTCACCCCCCGCGAGTACAACCGTCAGATGAGAGATCAGATATCGATCGGAAATGCGTTCACCAGCCTGCGGCAACTGGCCCTTCTGGATTGGAGAAAAATATTCGAAAAGCTCAGCCGGGTGGAGCGGCTGCTTCGCACGGATCCATCGGGCATCTATCCCCGTATGGATTTCGACACACGCGACCGGTATCGCCGGAGGATCGAGGAGCTCGCCCGCGGGTCCGGTCAGGCGGAAGACCGGGTCGCCCGGGAAGCCATCGCTCTTGCGGCGCACGCCGCCCGTGAGACGGCGGCGGATGAACGGCGGACCCATGTCGGGACGTATCTCGTCGGCGAAGGGAGGCAGAAGCTGGCGCTGCTCGTCGGATGCGGCGAGAAGTGGCGTTTCCGCGCCCTGCACTGGATCTACCGCCGTCATTCCGTCGTGTACTTCTCCGCGCTCGGTTTCCTCCTCGCCGCATTCATCACTTTGATCGTCCTCCTCGGCATGCGCGGGCAGACACCCGGGGGACGGCTCCTGATAATTCTACTCCTGTCGATTCCCGCCAGCCAGCTCTCGCTCGAGATATTGAATTACATGATCACGCGGCTGCTTCCGCCGCGTACCCTTCCAAAGATGGATTTCGAGGATTCGGGGATCCCCGATGAATTCCGCACGCTCGTCGTCGTGCCGATAATGCTGGTGAATGCGGAAACGATCCAGACCGCGGTGGACAATCTCGAGATCCGGTACCTGGCCAACAAGGAGTCCAATCTGCTCTTCGGCCTCTACTCGGATTATACCGATTCGAATCAGGAACACTCGGGGGAGGACGAATCTCTGCTCAGGATGGTGACCGAAGGGATCGAAGCCCTCAATCAGCGGTACGGCGAGGAACGCTTCTTCCTCTTCCACCGGGAGCGGAGATGGAGTGAATCCGAACAAAAATTCATCGGTTGGGAGCGAAAGCGCGGGAAGCTGGAAGAGCTCAACCGCCTGATCGATGGAACGCGGCCCGCGGATGCCGATCGTCTGGTGTACGTCGGCGATCCGGATCATCTGTCCAACGTACGGTTCATCATCACATTGGACAGCGACACACAGCTGCCTCACGGCACCGCCCGCAGGATGATCGAAACACTGGCGCACCCTCTCAACCAGCCGCGCTTCAATACCGAGGGCACGATCGAGGCCGGCTCCTACGCCATCATCCAGCCGCGCGTCAGCCCCTCGCTGCCGAGCACGAACGCCTCGCTCTTCAGCCGGCTCTTCTCGGACCCGGTCGGAATCGACCCGTATACAAAAGCCGTCTCCGACGTCAATCAGGATCTCGCCGGCGAAGGTTCCTACCATGGCAAAGGCATCTACGATGTGCGCGCCTTCAGCCGGGTGCTTTCCGGAAGGTTCCCCGAAGAATGTCTGCTGAGCCACGATTTGATCGAAGGCGCTCACGTCCGGGTGGGCCTGGCCAGCGATATCGAGCTCTATGATGAATTCCCGCAGGATTACCTGAGCTACACCGGCCGGCAGCACCGATGGATCCGTGGCGATTGGCAGATCGCGGAGTGGATCCTGCCGCGCGCCCCCCAATCCGCGGGGCGGCGGGGGCACAATCCGCTTTCCCGGTTCGACCGCTGGAAGATCTTCGATAACCTGCGCCGGAGCCTCGTGCCCCTGGCCAGCATGGGCCTGCTCGTGCCCTCCTGGCTGATCTCCCCCCGGATGGGATTGATTTCCACCTGCGTGGTCGCCGTGCAGCTCCTCTTCCACCCCCTGGCGCAACCCTTCACCTGGGCGACCACCGGCCGGTGGATGAAGGGCTTTTCGTTCTCGAAGGTGACGCACGACCTGCTGCGGGCGGTTGTCGAGGCCGCGCTGCTCCCGCACCAGGCCTGGCTGGCCCTGGATGCCATTGTGCGGATCTGGTATCGCCGCCTCATCTCACATCGCCGGTTGCTCGAGTGGACCTCAGCCCAGGTAATGCACTGGAACGCTCCCGGGAAGGTGCGGACATTCGTCATGACACTGTGTCTATCGAGCATCTTCAGCGGTATAGCGGTATGGGCGGTGCAGCGCTGGGCACCGTCGAGCCTTCCTGTTGCCGGCCCGTGGCTCGCGTTGTGGTTCGTATCTCCCCTGGTCGGCTGGCTCCTGGTCAGCCAACCGCCCGCGAAATCCCGGCAACCTCATCTTCTTGAAGAGGATCATCGGTTCCTGAGGAGCATCGCCCGACGAACCTGGAGCTACTTCTCGGAGTTCATCGGGGAAGAGACTTCGTGGCTGCCACCCGATAATTACCAGGTCTCCCATACGAATCAACTGTCAATGCGTACCAGCCCAACCAATATCGGTTTCTGGATGCTCAGCGCGCTCGGCGCGCATGATTTCGGATACCTGACGGTGGACCAGGTCGTCGAAGCGTTGACGCGCACGACGGAGACGATCGGCAAGCTGGAACGTTATGAGGGCCATCTGCTGAACTGGTACGATATTCGAACCCTGGCCCCCATGGAGCCCCGCTACGTGTCAATGGTGGACAGCGGAAACCTCCTCGGTTGCCTGTGGGCTCTGGAGCAGGGACTCGACGAGCTGATTCAGACGCCTGTTCTGGATGCGAATGCCTTTGAAGGGATGCGGGACACCGGGGAAATCCTGAAACAGGCCGTCGAAGCGGAGGGCGTTCCCGGTTTCGATGCCCACGGCCTCGACGAGCTGCTGCGCGCGTTGAAAAGTCCACCGGAGCGGATCGCCGACGCCGTGCGCCTGCTGCGGCGGTTGGAAAGCGGCGCACGGGCTCTGGGCGGTGAAGCGTATGAGTCAGCCGGCGTGCACGGGTCCACCGACTTGCGCGAGCCCGCCGCCGCGCGCGGGTCCGCCGACTCCTACGCGGGTGCGGTCTATTGGGCGAGGCAGGTGCAGAGTCAGGCATCGGCCTGGCTCGGGATCGCGGACCGCTACCTCGCCTGGATCGAAATCCTCGATGAAAAAACGGAAGAGGAGATCGCCCCACTGGGCCGGGATGTGCTGCTCGCGTACAGCGGAGATCTGCATCGCGCACCTTCGCTTCTCGATCTCGCCAACGGAACCGTCGCCATTATTCAGTTACTCCGTTCGATCCGGGAGGAGGCTCCCGCAGACGCAGCCCCCCTCTTCGAATGGATCGACCGCCTCATACAGGCCTTCGAAAAGTCGAAATGGCTGGCCAGCGAAATGCTGGCGCTGAGTACGCAGCTCATCCGGGATGGAGGCGAGCTGTCCGAATCGATCAACGTGCGCTTCCTGTACGACACCGAACAGCGGCTGTTTTCGATCGGTTACAACGTCTCCGAAGGCCGCCTGGACAGCTCCTACTACGATCTCCTAGCGAGCGAGGCGCGGCTTGGAAGCTTCATTGCCATCGCCCGGGGGGATGTCCCGATCGAGCATTGGTTCTCCATGAGCCGGCCCTACGGCTCGATCGGCCGGCACCGGGCGCTGCTCAGCTGGGCGGGGAGCATGTTCGAATACCTGATGCCGCTGATCTTCCAGCGCT
>LJUI01000173.1 GCA_001303705.1 candidate division TA06 bacterium SM23_40 | reverse complement strand
TCGGCGACCCCCGCGCCGAACGAAAAGGTGTATCCAGCGACGACATACCCACCATCATCCGTCTGCTCAACTGAATAGCTAAAATCACCCAGTGAGCCGCCGTAGGCCCGCGTCCAGACCGTATCCCCCGCTCCGTCTGTCTTGACCAGATAGATATCCGGTATGCCCGGGCCGAAGGACCAGGTCCATCCGGCGACGATGTACCCACCATCGTCCGTCTCGGCAACCGAATAGGCATAGTCGTCACCCGAACCGCCGTACGTGCGCTCGAACGTAGTCTGCGCGTTCGCACCGAGCGGAACCAGCAGAACCATCAGAAGTATCAACGTTCTCATATCCTCTCCTCTCTCAGAATCCGTTCTGCCTGCTGCCTCATAGGGTCACATGATACTATCGCAACAAAACCATGCGTCTCGTCGCGCTGCGCTCGCCCGCCTCCAGCCGGCAGAAGTAGATGCCGGAGCCAACCTTCCTCCCCCGCTCGTCACGTCCATCCCACGCCACCTGATGTGAACCAGCGGGTGCGGTCCCGGAGGCCAGTTCCCGCACACGAGCACCGCGGATATCGTACACGGCCAACCTGACCTGTGCCGCGGCTGCGAGCGAATAGGATATCGTTGTGCTCGACCCGAACGGATTGGGACGATTCTGGGAAAGGTACAGATATCGAGACCGAGGGATCTCATAGCGATCCCCGCCGACCCGCACATATCCATCAGGGTCGGTCTTGATCAGGTAGACATCGGCGTTGCCCCCGCCGAAGGAACGAGTCCTTCCAGCGATGATGTATCCCCCATCGTCCGTCGCCTGGACGGAATAACTGTAATCAATGTCTGAGCCGCCGAAGGTCCTCGTCCACAGCGTATCGCCCGCAGCGTCCGTTCTGATCAGATAGACATCCTCCTGGCCCGCACCGAATGATTTCGTGTAACCTGCGAGGATGTACCCCCCATCCTCCGTCTGGTCAACCGAATACGCCTGCTCATCGTCCAGGCCGCCGAAGGCGCGCGTCCAGCTCGTATCCCCCACAGCATCCGTCTTGATCAGATACACATCCCACACCCCTGCACCGAAGGAGCGGGTATCTCCGGCGATGATGTACCCACCGTCATCCGTCTGCTCAACTGAACGGCCCCCATCCGGGCCCGACCCGCCGTAGGTCCGTGTCCACAACGTGTCCCCCGCAGCATCTAGCTTGATCAAATAGATATCCTCGCTCCCTACTCCGAAGGAGTTGACGTGTCCGGCAACGACGTACCCCCCATCGCTCGTCTGCTTAACCGAACTGCCATAATCATACTCTGAGCCGCCAAAGGTCTGCGTCCACAACGTGTCCCCCGCTCCGTCCGTCTTGATCAAATAGAAATCATAGCTGCCTGCGCCGAAGGAACTCGTGATCCCAATGACGATGCACCCTCCATCGTCCGTCGCCTCCACCGAATTCCCAAAGTCAGGTTCGGGGCCGCCGAAGGCCCTCGTCCAGACTGTGTCGCCTGCTCCGTCCGTCTTGACCAGATATACATCCTCCTCGCCCGCACCGAACGAGTCGGTATATCCCGCGATGATGTACCCTCCGTCGCCCGTCTGCTCGACCGAATAGCTGATATCATCCTGCGAGCCGCCGTAGGTGCGCGTCCAGAGGGTGTCGCCCAGTCCGTCTGTCTTGATCAGATAGACATCCGCGCCGCCTGAGCCGAAGGAATAGGTTTCTCCAGCAACGATATACCCCCCGTCGTCTGTTCTACCGACCGAACTACCCACGTCCCAGGCCGAGCCACCGTAGGTCCGCTCGAACATGATCTGGCCGCTCGCCGTTACCGCAACCAGCAACACCAGCAAGACCGTCGCCGTCTTCATGACTCCCTCCCCGTATGATCCTCGTCTCTTATCGACTTCAGACTGAAAGGTTATGTCTCCTGGCCATCCAACGCCGTGCCGGGATCATCCAATTCGGACTGCTGCTCGAATCTGTGCCGCCGCCTGCCCCGTATCATGTGAAGTCGGTCTGCTCACGCCACGCACGGCATGACCCAACCCGCGCTGGACGTTACCCGCCCCCTCAGGCCACACACAACCGACCCTGAGTCAGCCCCCTCCGTGCACCGGAGGCTGCCCACGCGCCCCCCGTCCGCACCCTCCCCTACCACGCGACACTCAGACCGGCCCGGACCGTGCGCGGGGCTCCCACATGCGCCGGATTCTTCAGGAAGTCCGGCGTCTTCTCCACGCCCTCCCCCACACTCCCCGAGTCCCACGGTTTGCCGGTCCTCGAATAGACGAAGAGTGGATTCCGGCGATCGAAGAGATTATCGACCTGGCCGAAGACCGAGTATGTCAGCGGCCCGAACCGCCACCGCTTGTACCCCCGCAGATCTACGGTACCCGTCCAGTCCATGCGCGCCGAGTTGACCTCCACCTCCATCCCCGGCGACACGTATGGCGTATACGGGAGCCCGCTCGCGAAATCTGCAAGCAGAACGACCCCGCTCGACGCCAGCGGCCTCAGGAAGAAGCGCTCGGGGAACCTCACCTCCAGATTGAGCCCGATATCGTGCGTCCGATCGAAGTCGAGGAAGTACTCCCGGTGTCGCTCCTCCTGCCCGGAGTACACATCGAAGAACCCCTGGCGGGGGAAAGACCTGCTCCCCTTCGACACCGAGTAGGTGTAGTTGAGCGAACCTAACACATAGTGAGTGAGCCGCTTCCGGAGCGACAGATCGATCCCCTTGGAGTTCGCGTAGTCGAGATTGGTGTACACGATGTAGTGGTACGGGAACCGACGCACCTCCTCCGTCGCCAGGAGATCCGTGATATCCTTGTAGAAGGCAGTCACATCGACCGCCCAATCAGCCGTCAACTGATGCTGCAGCCCAACCTCGTAGGCCACCGTCTTCTGTGCCTTCACCGAGGGATTCCCTACGAGGGCCAGCTCCGGGATCGAATCGGGATTGCTGTACGGTGCCGTATGGTACAGGTGGTTGTAGTACAGATCGTCATACGTGGGGTTCTGGAAGAAGTGACCGTAGGCGAAGTGGAGCACCGTCCGCTCGGTGACCGGGTGCGCCAGGCCGAGCCGAGGGCTGAGCTGGAACCTCGCCGGCACGCTCTCGATGGGACTATCGGGATCCTCTTCATCGTCCCACATCTCGTCTGCGGCATCCACGTAGTCGAACCGTAGCCCCGCATTCAGCACGGCATAGTTGAACTCCATCTTGTCCTGAAGGTAGACCGCACCTTCCAGCGGCTCCCGGTCGTACTCCTGGAATTCGACGGGAGCGAGCGCTCCGAGACGGGTACGTTCATTCTGCGACAGGTCGTGTCGCTTGAGCTCGATCCCGGTCTTGATCTCGTGGTGATCGGTCGCCTGCCACGTCAGGTCGCCCTTGAACGTATAGGTGAGCGATGCCGCATGCCGATCGAGCAGACTGTACCCGTCGATATAGAACTCGCTGTTGTTGTCCGTCTTGGGAGCGGTGTACTCCTCGCCTGCTCCCTGACCCGGGACCCACACCCGCTGCTCCTGCTTGAACCGGCTGAGACCGAGGGAGTAGAACATCCGCGCGGTCGGCGCCTGGTTCCAGGTGAGCGTCAACCTGTTCGAGGTGCGGCGCCGTTCCGGCGCTCCCTCCTGGCGGTACTTCCACGCATGGCTGTACGTCTTGTACCGCTTGTTCGTACGTTGAAGCGATGCACCGAACTTCACCCCCGGCGCGACGAGGTAGGTGAGCTTCCCCTGGAGATCGCGTTCCATCTCGTACCCGAACGGCAGGTACCCGTTTTCATTATAGTACCGGCTCGCCGCGAAGTAACGGAGCCGCTTGACGCCCGGCACCGGTCCCCCGATGAACCCGGAGAACTCCCCCAGCAGCGGAACAAGGAGATCGTGGTCGTCTTCGAGATCGGGGACCGAGTACAGCGACCGACCGCCGGAATCGCGATGCACGTCCGAACTGGAACCCAGCCAGTCCTTCTTCCGATACGGCGAGTCATTCAATATCGGGCTCGTATATTCGACTCTGCCGCTGAACCGGGAGCCGCCATCCTTGGTAATGACGTTGACCACACCGGAGAGCGCGTCGCCATACTCCGCATTGAACGTCCCGCTCATCACTACCAGCTCTTCGATCGCATCGCTGTTCAGCTGGCTTCCGAACCCTCCGTACAGCGGATCCTCCACGTACATGCCATCGATCATATACGCGATCTCGCCAGTCCGCCCGCCCCGCACGTGGATCTCCTCGCTCGAGTCTGTGGTGAATCCCCCCTGCAGCGCGAGCACCTCGGAGAACTCTTTCACCGGCATCTCCGAGATCTCATCGCCGGTCACGACCGCGAGCTTCGAGGTCGCGTCTGGCCTGACGAGCGGCCGCTCCGCAACCACGGTGATCTCGATGTCGAGTTCTATGGCCGTCTGCTCGAGCTCGAAGTTGGCGATCGCCGTCCGATCGGGCACGATGAGCAGCCCCTCTGCGACGACCGGGCGATACCCGATCATCTCCGCCCGCACCGAACGCTCGCCGACCGGCACATTCGTAATGATGTAGTGGCCCGATGGATTCGCCATCGCGCCGCTCGTCGTGCCGACAACGATGATGTTCGCGCCGGGTAGCGGCTCGCCGGTATCGGCATCAGTCACCAAACCGATGACCTTGCCGGTGGTGGCAGCGTGGGAATACGATAGAAGGAGGAAGAGAAGAATGACGATGGCCGGGAGGGCGCGGGCATGAGGAGTGGCCAGCCGATCAGGGCGGGTGCTTCGCCAGGCGGCCGGTACATCAGGATCGGCTCGTTGGCAGGCAACCGAAGACCCAGTGGGCGTCCAGCTCAAAGCGGCCGCCGGATCTGAACGAGTTCGTTGGCGAGGAAGGCGTTGTGACTGCAACATACAGTGAATGCGGCGGATCAAATCCTCCATACTAAACTCTCTTCGCGCTGGATCAACTGCCCGCGTAAACGATCAACTGCCCGCGTAAACGCCGCCATAAGAAGCCCAAACAGGATAGACAATCCGCCCCCTCCTGTCAAGCCCTTTACCCACAACCCGGGTCCCACCCCCGGGGACGTTGGTAGGTTCTGTAGGTTACTGATAACCGTTCGACTCTCAACGCTCCCAATAGCGGGCTTCTGGACACAATATGAGCAGGGCGCCCCATCTACCCACCTGCAGTAACGGATTCTGGTGTGGCCGCCCTTTGTCCGGAACTGAAAGACCTCCATTACTTAGGTGCGTCCCTGGAAGCCGGCTTGTCACGAACCCAAGAACCTTCACTACATGGGTACGTCCTTGGAAGCGCCTTTCCGGGAGCGAGCATGCCCAGAACCGAATAACCATTATTACCTAGCTGCGTTCCCGGGAGGGCAATGTCCGCAACCTT
>LJUI01000040.1 GCA_001303705.1 candidate division TA06 bacterium SM23_40 | reverse complement strand
GCCGTCGCCAACCGCTCCGTTCTGAATGGTGAAGCCTTTTACTATCGAGCTTGCGTCCTCCCCGCCATGGAAGAAGAACCCGCGGCCCAGCGCCTCGCAGTCGATGATCGTCACCTCGGGTCCGTTCTCCGACATCACCACGATCGCCTTGCCCGAGAAATCGAGATCGCGGTTCGCCGTGCCGGTGTAGGTTCCGTCGGCCACGAGTACCGTGTCCCCGGCAGCCGCCGAGTCGATCCCTGCCTGGATGGTGGGACACTGCGGGCTCGGCACCGGCCAGACCATCGCGGAGACGGTTGCCGTAATCCCGACAATCGAGATTGCACACGCCAGGGTCGCCAGCAGTCTCATGGAGTTCTCCTCTTGTCCGCGGTGCATCTCCCGTTGGGAGTCCCCCGTTGTGAAGACTCTTCCTCGTGCTGAGGGCTTATAGAGACGGAAAGGCCCGAGCTGCTCTGCCGCTCGGGCCCGCTATGGATAATCTCTCCCACGAGGGCCGGGCAGCGAAACGCCTGCCAGTCTGCCATGTTTGTATGATGGCCGGCCTCTCGGGTACTACCTCCCAGACCCAATAGATCCGGGGCCACCCACTGCTGTCGATACGCCGGGTACGCCGCCGGCATAGGCGGGAATGGCGCTGTTCCTCGGCGAGCACTCCAGGGAGGTACTGCGCCAACCGAGCTTCGCTGCCGAGGAGCATCTTCGTTGCAAGAGCTGCCCTACATCAGAATAGATGAGCAGAGAAGCTCGATCTGTTCACGACCCGGCACTCAGGGTAACCATAAACCATGACCCGGGAATCGCCAATTGTCAAGTCCCCCATGATGCTGAAATCCGATACCCCGGTGACCCCGATGTCCGGCTGCCGGCACGGACCTGTGTGGATATTTCGTGCCGGCACCCTGGTTCTCGATCTCTCCCTGCCGTCGGGCCTCCAGGCATTCAGTGAGCTCCGGATAATCGGGGGCAAGAAAGGCGTATCGTTCTCGACTCGGATCTGGGTGGCCGAGAATGGTGTTGACAGTCTCCGTACCAGCGGTACCATGATGACCTGACGGCTCAGGGCGTCTGGGGGCCGGCGGCGCAGGCCTATCGGGCGAGGCTGCGACGGCCTCGTCAAGCCCGAAGTGCGCAGGTGAGCAGACTGGTGATGAAGTGCGCAGGTGAGCAGGCCGGTGATGAACTGTGCAAGTGAGCAGGCCGGTGAGGCTGAAGGGTGCCGGCGCTGGAAATAAGCATTGAATGCGAAGTCCCTGTAATCGCTCCCGGACTCTGCCATTGGGCGACGCGCTGGCAGCGCGGGAAGGGGGATCGAGATGTGTGAGTTCTGCACTGAGCATGGTGAGGGGAAGAAGTGGTATCTCCAGATGAAGAACTACTCGGATGGACTGCTCCACGAGGAGCTCTCATCTCCGCAGAAGAAGATTGCCGGGGCCTTGACACGGGTTGAGTGGGTGAGCCGCTTTCTGGAAGAGTTTGTGCTGCCCGCGTTCGGGAGGATACCGGGGAAGCGGGACGAGTCACCACCTGCAGCGTCAGCCGACACTCCCAAGGTTGAGCGCACAGAAGAAGAGATCGTGCGGGCGCGGAAGATCGTTCATTTCGGTCAAGTGCTGCCGATCGAGGACGTGGAAGAAGTGATAGATGCGGTGAACTCGATCACGAGATTGCCCTGTGGATGCCGCTACATCTATACGGGCAAGACAGACCAACGATACTGCTTCGGGTTCGGGATCGACCCGAAGGGAATATTGGGCACGTTTCCCGATGCCGCTTCGTCCCTGGAGGTGCTCGATAAGGAGAAGGCCAAGCAGATCTTCCGCGCATACGATGACGAGGGGCTGGTCCACAGCATCTGGACAGGCGTGACTCCCTATATCATCGGGTTGTGCAACTGCGATCGCGATTGCGGGGCGTACAAAGCGTACATCGAGAAGGATGGTGTAGCTACGTTCTTCCGGGCGGAATACGTCTGCGAAGTAGACTGGGATCTGTGCACGGGATGCAAGTCCTGTATGAGTCAGTGCCAGTTCGGGGCGCAGTTCTATTCGTCCGCACTCTCCAAGGTGTACATCGCGCCGGAGCGGTGTTTCGGGTGCGGGGTGTGCAGGGCGGCGTGCCCCAACGATGCGATTGCCCTCGTCCCGAGACAGGAGAGAGCCGAGGTTGCCGGGCTCTGGTAGTGAAGTGTGCTGTGGCGAGGCTCTCGACGGGCAGCCGATTGACTGTAGAAAGGAGGCCCTGGTCCGGTGAGGTTGAGCGACTCTTGCCGGATACAGACAGAGATTTGTGCACCTGCACGAGTTGTTCCAGGGATGACGCGCCCTAAAGGGTCCATACCGATCGCATGCCTGGCACAAGGGAGCCTGCCGTAGTCGGGGGAAAACCTCGTCCTGGATCAGATTCGGGAGGACATTGAGAAATGCGGGTGAGCAAGCGGGTGAAGTGCGAAGAGTTCCCCTGTACGGATGTGAAGCACGAGTGCTATGTCATTCCCGGTGTGGACGTGAACCCCGGTGATATATCGATCGTGATGATCTCGGAGGCTGCCCCTGAGGACTCTGGCGATTATTACTACTCGAAAGGCGATCCTCTGTTTGCCCAGACGACGGTCCAGGCATTCAGGGATGCCGGTGAAGACGTCTCGTCCTTGGAGGACGTTGTCGGTTTGGGCGTGTACCTCACAACAGCCGTGAAATGCGGGAAGACCGGATACGGTATAAAGGCCGCGACGATCAAGGAGTGTTCCTCCCTGCTGGAAAAGGAACTGGGACTCTTTCCAAAGACGAAGGTACTGATGCTGATGGGCGATGTTGCGATCAAAGCGGTCAACTATATAGCAAAGAGGGCGGGCGAGGGAAGGGTGATACCTGCTGGCTCCACGTACAAGATCCGGGGTCAGGAGTACTTCTTTCAGGGCAAGAGGGTCTTCCCGTCGTACCTGCAGGCAGGCCCCAGTTTTTTCATCGAGAAGAGCAAGCGGAGGATGATTGCCGGAGATATCGCCGCTGCCCTGCGTCTCGTCAAGTAGGCCGTAGGGGGACCTGCACTGACTCTTCGGCATCAGTATACATTCTGCCCGTGAGCCGGAGGCGGCCGCCGTCAGGTCGGTGCCCGGAGTCTAGTCGCCGGGGCGGAGAATGAAGCAGCAGTGCCATTGCCCCGGGCCGTCACCGGTAACAGAGTGAGTACCGGGGGTGGCCATAACGCAGTGAGTGACGATTGACGGATCGGCTGGCTCTCATCCGGCATTGGGCTGTCCCCTCAGCTCGCAGCTTGTTGGGACGAGGATGGCAGGGAAGATGGCTTTATTCGTCATCGTCCCGCAGGGAGCGTGCAGGGGTCGGCCGGCAAGCGAGCAGGAATGGGCCGCGACGCAGGTGAAAGAGCACATGGGAATGTATCGGATACTCGACTGGGACACTGATTTCTTCGGATTCAGAGTCGCCTTCATAACGGCGCCGCGGCTCGACAGCGAAGAGCTGGCGCGGGTTCTATCGACGCTGAGAGAGGAGAATGTGAAGCTGGTATACTGGCCTTCGGACAGTACCAGCCGCAGTTCCCAGCCTGCTGCGCAGTCCCTGGGCGGGTTCCTCGCGGACAAGAAAACAACGTTCTTCATCGACTTCAGCACCATTGTGTCGACACAGTTCGTGCCCGCCGCGGCCGTCGAGCCGTATCAGCCCTCGATGCGGATATCGGATCTGGAAGCACTGGGCGTTCAGAGCGGGGAGTATTCTCGGTTCGCTGTGGACCCCAGGATCCCCAGGAAGAAGTTCGTCGAGCTGTACACCACGTGGATACACAATTGTCTCAAGGGGATGCTCGCGGACGCCGTGCTCGTGATCCGGGACGGCGAGTCAGTTGTCGGGATGGTGACGCTGGGGAGTAAGGGCGAGCGCGGAGAAATCGGCCTGATTGCCGTCGACGGCAACTACAGAGGAAGGGAATACGGGGAGACTCTGGTTCGCTCCGCCCAGCAGTGGTTCATGGCCCGTGGGTTCAGGTATGGACAGGTCGTCACACAGCAGGCGAATGTCCCTGCCTGTAACCTGTATGAGAAGTGCGGCTATTCGATCGAGAAGGTCGACTTCTACTATCACTTCTGGCTGTGACATCGACTTCCTATCGGATTTTTCGCGCCCATCAGATTCTGTACGGTCACCTCGCCTTGACTACTAAGCCGGTTCCTCCAAGGCAGGTCTTCCTGATCGCTAGAGAATGGCCTTGCCTCGAAGCCGATCGCACGCACCGATTACGCATGCATCCCCGATCGATCGGAGCTGATGTGGCGGTCGATCGATCAATAGTGATAGGACTGCCAATCGATCAATGGTAGTGGGACGGTGAATCGATTAGTAGTATTACGAGGGTGAATCGATCAATAGTAGAAGCTGATCTGGAGGAGTCCGCTGGCCGGGGTGCCGCCGTATTCGCTCGTGAGCTGGCCGTCGTGGGGTTCCTCGCCGTGAGGGAGGTAGGCACTGGCGGTGAGGGTCAGATTATCTGAGAAGATCCACGAGACCCCCGGGATCAGGACACCTGAACCATCTGCCGGGCTCAGTATCCAGGAGGCGCTGGGGGAGAGGAGGGCCCCGATCCCATACGTGGCCTGAAACGCTACGGCGTGTCGGCCGAGAATCTGCGTATCGCCGCGAGCCAACCGCTCCCGGAATGCCTCCTCCTGCAGGTGTGTCCCCAGGTCCTCTATCTTTGGTACCCCGAATCCGGAGTAGTGGTACTCGGCGAAGGCAAGAATGCCGCTTCCTATATCGAAGCTGTACGATCCCCCGATGACCGCTTTGGCAACGAGGTCGTCGCGCCCGAAGGTGCCCCCGTCCGGGACGTCTTCAGGTGTGTTGAACAGGGCGACCTCGCCGTGCAGTTCGGCCTCCCACACCGGCGCGGAGGCCGTGGCCGCGTACAGGTAGTCCTCGTACCGCCTGCCGACGAAGAGCTCGCCGTCGAGGTTGCCGACATATCCGCGCAGGCGTCCCACAAATGAGGATGTGTCGAGCGACTCGCCTATCGCCGCTACAGCATCGAAGGAGATGAGGTCGGTGAGGAGAATGCTCCCGCGTACGGCATCGATGCCGCGGCGCCACTCTCGATCGCTCTCCAGGGGGGTGAACGGAGCAAGGATGTCGACTGCGCTGAAGAGCACGCCGCGCCCCCAGCCGATCGCCTGCCTGCCCGCCGCGATCTCGGCCCTCCCGAAATAGGCCGCCACGAAGGCCCGGTCCAGTTCGTGTCTGTACGAGAACGTGCTGCCGATCTCCACAAGCGCCTCGTCGACCTGTGCAATACGGTAGGGCGCGCGGCTCTCAGACGCGAGGATACCCGCGCCGCCTCCTGCGCCAGAGCGTTCCGAGATAGTGCGGGCGCGTTGCTCATAGGCTACCTCGGCGTTGAGCCACGAGCCGGCCCGCGCTTCGAAGGCGAGACGCATTCGCCACAGAGAGGCGCCGCTCCAGCGCTCCGGGTAGAGGAGCGAGTCATCGGGTGCGCGTGCGAGAAGAGAAGTCGACTTGAGGGAGGCGTCGAGGGAATAGTGGATGTTGCCATCGCTACTCGACCAGAGTTCGAACGAGTGTGAGGCAGGCACCGAGGCGCAAAGACAGATCGCCGTGGTCGTGCCAAGGAGCAGCTTTCCGATTCTTATCAGACGCATCGAATGCCCCCGGCTAATTGCCTGCCTCGTGGGCGTCCGAGGTCGGGTCCTTCAGTTCATCGCTCACTACTCTGCCGTCCCGCAGTGTCACGACGCGTGACGCATACGAGACGACAAGGGGATCATGGGTCGAGAAGACAAACGTCATGGCCTGCTCGTCGCGGAGATGCCTCATCATCTGGAGCAGCGCCTCGGCGTTCTCGCTGTCGAGGTTGGCCGTCGGCTCGTCCGCAAGGACGAGCCTCGGGCGTGACGCCACAGCCCGGGCCACTGCTACGCGCTGCTGCTGTCCGCCGGAAAGCTCGTTTGGCTGGCGGTCGGCAAGGTCACCCATTCCGAGGTCGTCCAGGGTGGAGAATGCGATGTCGCGGCGCTCGCTGCCCACGCCCTGTAGCTCGAGGACGAATTCGACATTCTCGCGCGCGGTCAACACCGGGATGAGGTTGTATGCTTGAAAGACGAAACCGAGCGATTTCAGGCGAAGGTCGGCGCGTCGCCTGCGGCCCATTGTAGAGAGATCGTTGCCGAAGACGCTCACCTCTCCACTGGTGGCGGTATCGAGCGCGCCGACGAGGTTGAGGAGTGTGGTCTTGCCGCTGCCGCTCGGGCCGACGATGGACATGAAGTCTCCCTCGTGGATGGCTAGGTCGAGGCCGCGGAGAGCATGGACGATAACCTTGCCGGCGCGGTAATCCTTTGTCACGTTCTTAACATCTACGAGCGTGTTGTTCATCGCTATGCCTCCCGAAGACTGAGAGCCGACGTCGGATCTGTATTGAATGCATACCAGGCTGGCCATACAGCTGCGATGAGCGTGGAGATGAGTGCCACGAACAGCGCATAGGGAATCATCCAGACCCCCATATCTGAGTAGAAGATCGGGTCGAAGAGCACTCCCGAGATCGCAGAGTCTCCCCCCAGGATCGCGGCGAAATTGAGACCCCTGGTGGCGGTGTAGTACACAGGGGGCAGGGCCAGTAACAGCCCGGCGGCCGCGCCCAGTATTCCGAGCGTTACGGTCTCGACGAGGACGAGGCGGATCACCTGAAGGCCCTTCATCCCCAGTGCCATCAGTACCGCGAACTCGCGCTTTCGTTCGAGGATCGCCGTGAGCTGCGCGCTCGTGATCCCGAGGACTACGACAACGACTACAATGCCCATAAGGAGATTCATGAAAGCACGGTCGCTCTCATAGTCAGCGCCCTGCGCGGGCACCACTTGCTTCCACGTGAGGACGGCATCCCCCTCCGGCACCCTCTCTTCGAGTTGAGCTGCCAGGCGATCGGTTTTCCTGGGGTCGTCGAACGTGAGCGTTATCTCTCCCGCTCCCACAACGCCGGTGAGCCGTTCGAGGTCCTCGAGGGTGATGTGGCATATGGACCCGTCGATCTCCCGACTGCCCGTGTTGATGATGCCGACGATCCGAAGCATAGCGTATTCCATCTCCCCATCGCCTCTGACGACGGTGAGAAGCAGATCATCGTCGAGCTCGACATCGAGACGCTCGGCAATGGTGCTTCCTATTACCGTAACGCCCCGGTCTCCGGTGCGGAGGTACCTTCCCGCACTGACAGCAAGCACGAGACGGCTCGTCTGTTGTTCTGCCGGAGGATCGACACCGACCATCTCTACCCCTGCGACTCTCGTGCCGAAGGCGAGGAGCGCTGTGACACGTGCGTGAGGGGCAGCCACCTTCACGCCATCGGTGGATCTGGCAGTCTCGAGTGCGACTTCCCAATCCGGGAGTCGAAGCTCATTATCGCGGGTCCGCTCCCATTCGATGGGGACGATCCTCGCGTGCCCGAAGCCGCTCTCCGCGATCGCCCGGACTCGCATCTGGTTGCTGGCTCGCATGAAGGCGGTAAGGAAGAGCGCCACCGCGCAGCCGATACCGATACCGACGACAGAGAGTAGTGTGCGGCGTACGTTTCGTCCGAGACTGCGAACGGCGAACTTCGTGATGATCGACACTCTCATGATCGCATTGCCTCCATCGGCTCGAGACGCACGATATGCAGTACAGGCCAGGTGACAGAGAGGAGCGAAGTGAGGAGCACTGCGATCACTCCCACGGCTACATCACTCACGTACGTCTTCGGGAAGGTATGGGATGACATCGTGATCCCCGCAAAGGCGGCTTCGTACGAGGATGCGCTGCCTCCCAGGGCGGCGTAGTCTATTCCAGATCCGGAGGTGAGGGCGACCAGCCCTACTCCCAGTGCTGTTCCTATGGACACGCCCGCCAGCCCGAGGAGCAAGGCTTCTGTCGCGATAATCCTCGAAAGGCGGCCCGGGCCGCACCCGAGGGAGAGGAGCATGCCGAATTCGTGGGTGCGCTCGAAGGTCGACATCAACATGGTGTTTGCGATACCGGCCGCTGCCGCGAGGAAGACGATGAACAGAACCACGAATATATAGCCCTCCATAAGCTTGAGGATAGACACGAATTGGGGAAGGATCTCCTGCCATGGGAGCACCTCTGCATCCCGAAGGAGCGGGAGAGAGGAGAGACGCGCAACTACATCGCCAATGCGGTCCGGATTGCTTAGGTGAATGACGATCTCGTGCGCCTGATCCGGCATGAGGAAGAGCTCCTGAGCGTCTTCTAAGGACATGACGATGCCCTGACTGTGGACGATATCGATCGCGGACGGGATGACGCCCGATACCGTGAACAGATCGTTGGCGATGGACCCATCCACGTCTTGTCCCACGATCGCGATCTCCATGCCGGGCTCGATGGTCTGCTTCTGTGCGAGCGCCGCGCCGACCAGGACGCGATGCTCTCCTAGCTGGCCTGAAAGGTGCTCGCCTGGGACAAGCCCACGGGGGTGTGATTCGGCGGCAGGATCGATGCCGACGACTACGCTCATGAATCCTTCCACTTCCAGTGCTGCGAGGGCAGGGGCGTAGATGCGGGGAGATGCGCGTTCGACGTCCGGGTCCTGCAAGACCTCGGCGATGGTGGCTGAAACGTGCCGCAGCGTCACGTCGATGGACCGGTCATCTCTCCACCGTGGTGCGTGGATCTGTATGTGGCCCACCATGGGACCGGTTATCGAATCGAGATACTGTTCCCCGAAGCCACGCATGAGGGCGGCGACACTGAGAAAGGCCAACTGGCCGACGGCTATCGCCGAGAGCGCGAGAATGGTGCGCTTGCGGTTGCGCCCGAGATTACGCCATGCAATTCGTAAGGTGCTTCTGGATACCATGTCCTCCTCCCTGGTTCTGGGGCTCTAGCGCCTCCGTTCCAACTGGGAGAGGCTGAACATATCATCATCGACTTCGATGTCGAAATCGATAGACAGATAGCGGAGCTCTGTGTACTCGTTCTCTTCGCGCTCGGGTATCACGGTCATGACCGTGGGCACCTGCCTGCGGCCGATCTGCCTTACCTCTTCGAAGCGCATGGTACGCGAGAGACGGTCCTTCCGATCGAAGAACTGAGCCTGTACAGGGAGTCCCTCATCCGTGGAGAAGACGATCTCCACGCGGTTCCAGAGACCGGCAACGTCGGGGCGGGCATCGAGCCGAACCTTCCATCCTCGAGGGTCGGCCGACATCCCCACGAGCTCCGAGGTATAGTCCTCCTCGTAGGACGACTCGCGAACTATGTCATCATTGGTCAGATCAGTCCCCATCCACGATCCCATCATCATCGAGGGAGGGACGCGGATGGTGCGCGATATCTTGGGCAGGTAGTTCCAGAGGTTCCTGCCCACCTTGAGCGTAGCGGTCCCCGCATCGCGGGCAGGCGCGTCGATGACGATGAGGGCCTTGTCGTCTCCCTTGCTCCACGCGCGGAGCCGCAGCGTCCTGGTCTTGTCCGGCTTGACAATCGTGATCTCGACCTGCGCCGAAGTGCCCGAGGATTCGTACATCTCGTCGAGTCGCCTCAACAGGCGCGTCACATCGGGTGCCTCGCCCATCTCCGGCGCGGGTGGTTCGGTTTGCGAAGGGGTCCGTGCGCTTTCTGTTTCCGGCTCGGCTGGCGTCGTCGTCTCCTCGTCGGGAGGTAGCTGTGCGCCGGCGTTGTCGGTGTCTGTCGGTGGCGTCTCTCCCTCGGAGGACGTCTGTGCGCCGGCGTTGTCGGTGTCTGTCGGTGGGGTCTCTCCCGGTGAAGACATCTGTGCGCTGGCGTTGTCGGTATCTGTGCAGGGCGCCTCGGCCTCACTAGGTATCCCTGTGGTGCCAGCAGCGGCGTGCGCAGGGTTCTTCTGTTTCGGGGAAGCCTGTGCGCTCTGCGTCTGCGCGGCCTGCGCAGACATGCTCCCTATTGAGGAAGTCCCTGCGCCGGGCGTCTCCACGTCCCCCGCTCGTACATACTGCTCTGAACGGCCCTCTGTTCCGGAGGCGGTGCTCTTCTCCACGCCGGCTTCGCGTCTCACGTGGGTCTCTGATGCGGCGGTTCCCGCGAGGAGAGGCGTGAGAACCACGGCGAGCGCCAGCAGATACAGGCCGGCCGCCCGGCACGGGTACCTTCGCCGATCTCTTTCCGCAGTCATGACTTCCCTCCTTTCCATTCCTCCTCCCACCGGGCGAGAAGCGCGGGGAGTTCCCTGTCGATGAACTCGCAGTAGCTCTGGATCTCCCTGAGTCTCAGCGCACGTCCGGCGTCCGGAGAATCGAGAAGCCTCAGTCCCTCGTCGGCCAGCTCGCGCATCGTGGCGAGGTGCCCCATGCGTACTTTGATGAGTCTCGACCACATGCCGGGCCTGACGCGGAAGCGGGCGCTGCGCTCTCCGGGCACGCCTACCCGTTCGATCATCGCTGCCTGGGTCAGGGCGCGGGTGGCGATGCTAATCGAGCTTATACTCGCCCCGATGGCGTCTGCGATTTGCCTGGCGGTCTGCCCCGGGGGATCGCAGATGAGCAGCCACCCCAGCACCTTGCCCATCATACGGGTAGCTCCAAGCTGTTCGAAGAGCATCCCCCACTGCTCGACGTAAGACGTTAGTTCACTAGGCCTTTCCTGTTCCATCATGGTTGCCCTCCTTGTAGACGTTGTCATTATAGTAGTTATCAGAATTCCTGTCAACAGGGAAATTACAATTGGTCCGAAATTTACGAAAAAGTCGATGCGACATCAGGTGCGCACGACGAGACGAGCAGGATCCATTCCGCTCATATGAATCTCATTTCTTGACAAATCCTAGCGATATCCTAATAATGCGATTGTATAGAGTACAGGGAACTGAGCAGGAGATATGCTATGCCTCGAGAGCACGTACTTATTATCGAAGACGAAGAAGATATCCAGGAGATACTCCGCTACAACCTCGAGAAGGAAGGGTACCGGGTGACGGGGGCAGGATCCGGGGAGGAGGGGCTCGGCAAGGTGAGAGCCGACCTTCCCGACATAGTGCTCCTCGATCTGATGCTGCCCGGCGTGGACGGCCTGGAGGTCTGCAAAGCCCTGAGGAGAGATCACCGGACGGAGAACATTCCCGTCATCATGATTACCGTCAAGGGCGATGAATCGGACATAGTGACCGGTCTTGAGCTGGGTGCGGACGACTACATCACCAAGCCGTTCAGTCCCAAGGTCGTCATTGCGCGAATCAGGGCGGTTCTCCGGAGAAAGGCCATGCAGCCCCGGGACAAGGACGCTGTCATCAAGGTGGATGACATCGTCATCGATCCTGTGCGACACAGAGTAACGGTCAAGGGCAAGCCCCTCGAGTTGACATACACAGAGTTCAGCATCCTGGCACACCTCGCGCGCCACCCTGGCTGGGTCTTCACGCGCTATCAGATCGTCGATGCGGTGAGGGGGATGGACTATCCGGTGAGCGATCGGTCAGTCGACGTGCAGATCGTGGGGCTGCGCAAGAAACTCGCATCGGCGGGCGAATACATCGAGACGGTGCGCGGGGTAGGATACAGGTTCAGGGAGTAGCCTATGCGCAGACGTCGGCTTCTCTGGCAGCTCTACGTCTTCTACCTGTTCACGATTATCGTGGCTTTCCTCGCAATCGTCGGACTCACGCCCCGTTTCTTTCGCGCTCTCTATGTCGATGCAACGTCCCAGGATCTCGAGGCCCGGGCGCGTCTCATCAAGGAGCAGCTGGTCGGGCTCTCCGATCCAGCCCGCATCGACGCACTGTGCAAGAAGTTGGGAAGAGAATCCTCGACCCGCATAACGGTCGTGGACTTCGCGGGCAATGTTCTCGGGGACTCCGACGAGGATCCGCTGCGGATGGAGAACCACGGCGATCGGCCGGAGATTGCGAGAGCGCTCCGCGGGCAGGCAGGCTCATCGATGCGGTACAGCCAGACGCGGCAGATGCAACTGATGTACACTGCCGTCCCGCTGGAAGTCGACGGCGAGATCGTGGGGGCAGTGAGGACCTCAGTTCCTCCCGGGTTTGTGGCCAGTGCACTCAGGTCCATATATGTCAGGATCACCGTGCTCATGCTCGTAGTCGTGGGGCTCTTCGCAGCAGTCAGTCTCGTTGTCTCGCGGCGGGTTAGCCGGTTGCTGGGCGAGCTTGGGAGAGGTGCGCGGTCGTTTGGGCGGGCCGAGCTCGGGCGGCGACTCCCCATCTCCGAGATCGCAGAGATCGCGGCCCTTGCCGAGTCGTTGAACGAGATGGCAGCTCGGCTCGATGAGCGACTTCGCACCACGACGAGAGAGCGCAATGAACGTGAGGCGATCCTCTCGAGCATGCAGGAGGGAGTCCTCGCCGTAGATTCGAGTGGATGTGTCGTGGAGATGAACGTTGCCTGCGGTCGGCTGCTCGGCGTCGACCCCGATTCGGCGGATGGTCGAGCCATTGAAGAGGTCCTCCGTAATGTGGAACTCCAGGCGTTTGTGGGGCGTGCCCTCACCTCGGCTGAACCTACCGAGGGTGACATCTTCGTAGCAGGTGCGCCCGATCGTTTTCTCCAGGCTCACGGTGCGGCCTTACGTGACGCAGACGGGAGAAGGGCGGGAGCGGTCATCGTCCTCAACGATGTCACCAGGCTACGCCGGCTTGAGCGTGTCAGGCGGGACTTCGTCGCAAATGTCTCGCACGAGCTCAAGACTCCGATCACCTCTATTAGAGGGGCGGCCGAGACGATCGGGAGTGGGGCGCTCGAGAGGCCCCGGGACGCTGAGCGTTTCCTGGAGATGATCGCCCGCCAGGCTGACCGCCTCAACGCGATCATTGAAGATCTGCTCATGATCTCCCGACTTGAGCAGGAGGAGGAGAGGCGGGAGCTTGAACTGGAAAAGGGCTCAATCGAGCCCGTGGTTCGCGCCGCCATCCGGACGTGTGAGAGTGAGGCCGCTGCGAAAGATATCTCGATCGAGACGACGTTCGAGGGAGGTCTCACGGCCAGGATCGACGTGGCTCTTCTCGAGAGTGCCGTCGTCAATCTCATCGACAATGCCATCAAATTCAGCGAGGAGGGTGGGACTATCCTCGTGAGCGCCACAAAGGAAGCTGACGAAATCGTGATCCGGGTTCGGGATGAAGGGTGTGGGATCGGAGCGCAACACCTTCCGAGGATCTTTGAGCGGTTCTACCGCGTCGATAACGCTCGGAGCCGGAAGCTCGGCGGCACCGGCCTGGGCCTTGCGATCGTCAAACACGTCGCCCAGGTGCACGGAGCGACGATTTCTGTACAGAGCTCTCCGGGCAAGGGCAGCACCTTCGTCATACATCTGCCGGCTGCGTAATCTGCACTCTCTTCGGCTGGCCTCCCCCATTTCATACACTTCTAAGGCCTGTCTAACAAAGGCCAAACAAACTCCACCTATATTTGCTCTGCAGCCCGAAGCAGTAGAGCTCCGGGGCTGGGACATTGAGGGGAGGGGTGGGGCGGTGTCGTGCCCGGAGGGGAGGCTGAAGAGTGTGTACCCGGCCCCGGGGCGGGCTGCTATGATGCCAGGAGGTGGGAAGAGAGATCGCAACAGATGCCAGGAGGTGGCGCAACCGAAGGAGGTCCTATGAACAGGTCCTCGTTGAGTGGGTTCCCGAGCCTGATATGCTCGGGCGTGCTGGTAGCTGTGCTGCTGTCGGTGGGCACGGTGCAGGTATTGGCCGCCCCGTGGACCGAGAGCGTCATGCCGAGTGGGGATCTGCGGTACAGGTTCGAGTACATCGACGAGGAGGGTGCAGACAGCAGATATCGCGAGCGGATCAGGGCCCGGATAGGGCTCACGGCGGCAGTCGGCGGCGACCTCGATCTGGTCTTCCGGCTCGCGAGCGGAGGGGACGATCCGGTCTCCACGAACCAGACGCTCGATGGCGGGTTCAGCACCAAGGAGATCTGGCTCGACCTTGTCTACATCGACTGGCATCCGGGGTGCTTCCGTGGATTCCATCTGTTCGGTGGCAAGATGAGGAATCCGTTCCGGACCCCGGGAAAGACAGAGCTCGTCTGGGACGGCGACCTGACACTGGAAGGGCTTGCTGCGAGCTTTGGCCGGGACCTTGGGAAGGTCAGCATCCTCGCGTCTGGCGGTGGCTTCTGGGTGGAGGAGCGTTCGCAGGACGATGACTCCCGGCTCCTGGGAGCACAGGGTGGGCTCGAGTTTGAGCTTCCTCTCGGCGACGGAGAGGCCTTCAGCGATGCCGTGCTCGTCGTCGGCGGGAGCTACTATCAGTTCACGGAGGCCGAACACTTCCCGACCTTCTACGACGCTAGTGACGAATTCGGCAACAGCGTCGTTGTCCAGGGCGCGAACACGATCTACACACAGGACTACGAAGAGCTGGAGCCGTTCGCTGAACTCAAGTTCAAGATCCAGGGGGTCCCGGTCGCCCTCCACGGTGACTATGTGATGAATCTGGGTGTCGACGACGCTAACGACGAGGACTATGGCTGGCTGGCCGGTGCCTCTATTGGCACGACGAACAAGCGCGGTGACTGGAAGCTCTATGGCGACTACCGGGAGCTCATGAGGGATGCGGTGATCGGGGCGTACACCGACTCGGACTTTGGAGGCGGCGGAACCAACAGCAAGGGGTTCGAGTTGGGCTTCGGGTACCAGATCGGCAAGAACGTCACTGCTGGCGCGACGTATTTCGTGAACGAACTCGGCATCGGCTCCGACGACCAGTCAAGACACTACCAGCGAGTGCAAGTCGATCTGCAGACGAAGTTCTAAGGGCAGGCCGGCTGTCCTAACAAGGATCTGACCCTGTCCTAACAGGATTCTAACATTACGGCGTAACGTGGGAATGGATCCACGCGCCAGGGAGGAAAGACGATGCGAAGCGTATTCTCGAAGCTGGGAAAGGCCCTTGCGTTGATGGTCGTGGTCTCGAGCTTGAGCATGTTCGTGGGCGGCGCTAGTGCCGCTGAGGACAAAGGGCACGAGATCGTCATCGATGGGTCCACGACTGTGGGACCTATCGCGAAGGCGTTCGCGGAGTACTACATGGAGAAGTACCCCGAGGTCAACATCACGGTCAGCGAGTCGGGTAGCGGGAACGGGGCCAAGAGTCTCATCAACGGCACCTGCCATATCGCCGACATGTCCCGGTTCATGAAGGAATCCGAGTTCAAGGCCGCGGTGGAGAAGGACGTCCTTCCCGTCGCTCACGTGGTCGCCATGGACGGGCTGGCGGTCATCGTTCATCCCAGCAATCCTGCGAGCGACCTCACACTGGAGCAGGTGCGAGATATCTATCTCGGCAAGATCACGAACTGGAATGAAGTCGGCGGCCCCGAGAAGAAGATCGTTGTGATCAGCCGTGACACGAATAGCGGTACCTATGAGACGTTCGAGAACATCGTGATGAGGAAGGAGAAGATAGCGGCCGGGGTCGAGTATGTCGGCAGTAACGGCGCTATACGCCAGCGGGTACAGAGCACGCAGGCCGCCATCGGCTACGTGGGGCTGGGGTTTGTGGATCGGACAGTCAAAGCTCTCACGGTCAACGGTGTCGCTCCCACGGGCAATACCGTTGCGAGCGGTAAATACCCGATCGCACGGCCGCTGTACATGTTCACAAACAGATATCCGAAGCTGGGTAGCCACGTGCACGGGTTCGTGACCCTGCACATGAGCAAGAAGGGACAGGAGATAATCGAGGCGATCGGATTCGTTCCTTTGACTCAGTATTGATGCGCGCACGGGCGGGAGGCGACGTTGGGGAATAGAGACGACTCTCCTACTGCGACGATCGCGGAAACCAGGAGCCCAGCGGCGCTCACACGATCCGAGTTGCTCCTTACGAAGAGGTCCAGGCGCTTCCGGCGCCTGGGCTCTCTTCTCGGGGAGGGTCTTCTGTTTGCCATCGCTTCGGTCTCAACGGTCGCGGTTCTGTTTATCTTCATTTTCATATTCAAGGATGCGTTGCCGTTCTTCACTCTGCGAGGGTTCAAGGAGTTCTTCACCAGCATCGCGTGGTATCCTTCAGCGGACCCGCCCGAGTTCGGAGCCCTCGCTATGTTCATCGGGAGTGGGTTGGTGACGCTCGGGGCAGTAGTCGTGGCCGTACCCATGGGGGTATCTGCTGCCGTCTGCCTGAGCTTCGTGCTTCCCTTCGCGGTGCGGCAAGTCGTCAAGCCCGTCATCGAAATCCTCGCAGCCATCCCATCAGTTGCTTACGGGTTCTTTGCCCTCGTGGTCTTCGCTCCGCTCCTGCAGACACGGGGACCGGGGCTTCTCTCCGTCGCGATATGGCTGGTCGGAGTTCCGATCATCCTGCTGGGGGCCGTAGTGGCGGGCGGGCTCGTCAGCCGTCGGGTGTCGGGCCGCTTTCTGCTCGCCGGGCGCACAGCCACCATAGTGGCAATCGTCGGGCCCGGGCTCTGGCTCCTGTACCGGCTTTCCGGGGGGATCCGGGGTGTGGAGGTTACGAGCGGCACCAACGCGCTCAACGTCTCGATCATTCTGGGGATAATGGCCTTGCCGACCATTGTGAGCGTATCTGAGGATGCACTTCAGGCTGTAGGGCGCGAGCTGCGTGAGGGGAGCTATGCACTCGGCGCCACGCGAGCGGAGACTGTCCTGCGGGTTGTGATCCCTGCGGCAAGCAGTGGAATCCTTGCCGCTGTTATCCTCGGAGTGATGCGCGCTGTGGGGGAGACGATGGTCGTATGGATGGCCTCTGGCAACGCGGCGCAGATTCCTGAGCCGTGGTTCAACTATCTGGAGCCGGTTCGAACGCTGACGGCCACGATTGCGGGCGATATGGGCGAGGCCGACCATGTCACCGGCTCGGCTCGCTACCACGTGCTTTTCGCGATGGCCCTCTGCCTCCTCGCCATCTCATTTGTCGCCAATCTGGCGAGCGAGTTGGTGATGAGGCGGACCAGGAGGATGCTGGGTGGAGAGTAAGACGCAGCTCGGAACGAGGAAACTTCTGGATCGGTCGTTCACCGGTCTCGGGGTCGGCTCGATCGTACTGATGGTCGCCGCCCTGATCATCGTGCTCGGCCCGATATTCGTCCGTGGATGGGGGTCTTTTGTATTCAGAGCCACAGTCGAGTACAGGCAGATGATGCTGGAGAGTTTCGGGCGCGGTGACCCTGAGATCATCCTGGCCGAGACGGCGGCGGCAGAACGGGCGCGTCAGCCCGTGTACGACATGATCGCGGCGTTTGAAGAAGAGCTGGACGAGATGGGCTCCCCCGAGCGGCGCGAGTATCGCGGATATCTCGGGGAATTGAAAGACCGGCTCCGGGAACTCCTCGGGCCGCTCCCCGGTGAGCCCAGGCCTGTCCTCCCGCGCAGCCAGTACGGGCAGACGCGATGGGACCGGGCGGTCGTCAAGTTGCAGGATGTGCTCTATGTCGAAGAATACGATTACTCGGATCCGACCAGGATGGGACAGAGGGTCCTTGTTCCACGGGTGAAGGACTTCGAAGGCACGACGCTCGAGCCTCTGTTCGCGTATATCGAGCAGAATCTCACGGAGATGCTCCGGCCCCGACTTACGTTCTACTGGCGCTTTCTGTTCGACACGTCCGTCGACGCGCACTTCTTCGGCGGCATCT
>LJUI01000172.1 GCA_001303705.1 candidate division TA06 bacterium SM23_40 | reverse complement strand
AGGCGGGAGGGATCCGGTTCGCGCCCTCGCCGGACGATGCCGAGAAGGCTGCCACTGAACTCCTCGGGCGGCGCATCAAGGGCCATCTGGTGGAGCGGCTCCTCGTCGAGGAGCGCCTCGATACCGCGAAGGAGTATTATCTCGGGGTGACGATCGACCGCACCACCTACCGTGTCGTGGCGATCGCCTCGGCCGAGGGAGGCGTGGAGATCGAGGAGACGGCAAGGGCCCATCCCGACCAGATCCACCGTCTCTCTCTCATGCCGCGCGAGACGCTGTACTCACATCAAGGAGTCGAGCTGGCGAAGAAGATGGGGCTCGCGGGAAAGCCGGTCCAGCAGGTAGGCTCGCTCCTCGCCAGGCTCCACGAGGTCTTTCTCGCCACCGATGCGAAGCTCCTGGAAGTCAATCCACTCATAGAGACGGCCGAGGGATCGTTTGTCTGCGGCGATGCCAGGATGAGCGTCGACGAGGATGCGCTCTTCCGCCATCCCGAGCTGGCGGCGATGGGAATCGGCGAGCGCCACGAGGAGGGGGAGCTCACGGATCGGGAACGGGAGGCGTGTGAGAACGGCATTCCCTATCTGGACCTCGATGGGGATATCGGGATGTTCCCCGGCGGGGCCGGGTTCGGGATCATGGGGAACGACTTCGTCACCTACTATGGCGGCCGTCCCGCCAACTTCATGGATTCGGGCGGCGGACCAACCCCTGAGCGGATCGCCAAGATGCTCGAGCTCCTGGACGAGAATCCCCAGGTCAAGGCGATCTTCGGTGCCCGGTTCGGGGGGATCTCGCGCTGCGATGACTTCGCCAAGGGAGTGGTGATGTTTCTCGAGAAGCACGGGCTGTCGAAGCCGATGGCGATGCGCATGACCGGGAACATGTGGCGGGAGGGAATGGTCATCTTCGAGGAGGCGAAGAAGCGGCGGCCCGATCTGTTCGAGCGGGTCGAGATACACGGGATCGAGACTCCCATCGAAGACGTGGTGGAGCGCGCCGTGGCGCTGGCGAAGGGAGAGTAGCTGGTGTCCACGATAGGAAGCCTTGTGTGATGGTCGATAGTGAGAGGCGAGACGGGAAGGAAGGGCAGGCGGGTGCCGCACGCGTCGTGAAGATGCCTGGGTATGTTGGGGATCGAATGGAGTATCGAGCAGTGGAGCGAGGAGGGATGTGACGAGTGGCGATTCTGGTGACCAGAGAGACGAAGGCGATCGTACAGGGCATCACCGGCGGTTCGGGCACGTTCCATACGAAGCGGATGCTCGACTACGGCACACGGATCGTGGCCGGTACGTCTCCCGGCAAGGGAGGGAGCGAGGTCCACGGCGTTCCGGTGTACGATACAGTGGCGGAGTGCGTGGCCGAACACGGGGCCGATACGAGCGTGCTCTTTCTGCCGGCGCGCTTCGTCCTCGATGGTGCACTCGAAGCGATCAGGGCGGGCATCAAGCTCGTCATCATCGTCCCCGAACATATCCCGGTTCACGATATGCTCATCATTCGTCACGAGGCTGCGGCGCACGGGGCGATGGTTCTCGGCGGCAACACTCCCGGGGTGATCTCTCCCGGGCAGGGGCTCCTCGGCATTCTCCCGGAGGTCGCATTCAGCCCGGGGCGGATCGGCACCGTATCGAGGTCGGGGTCGATCACCTACTATGTGGCCGATACCCTGACCTACTCGGGGTATGGGGCGTCGACCTGCGTGGGGCTGGGAGGCGATCCGATCCTTGGAACGACTTTCAGCGAGGTGCTCGAACTCTTCGATCAGGATCCCGATACCGATGCGGTTGTCCTCGTGGGCGAGATCGGCGGCGTGTACGAGGAGATGGCGGCACCCACGATTCCCGAAGTATCCAAGCCCGTAATCGCGATGGTGGGCGGGGTGTTTGCGCCGCGCGGCAAGCGGATGGGGCATGCCGGGGCGATCATCGAGGGGGAGATGGGGACGGCGAAGAGCAAGCTCGAGGCACTCGAGGCGGCGGGCGCAAAGATGGCGAAGACCTTTCTCGACGTACCGCGGCTTCTCGGGGACGCCCTGGGCTAGGGTGGAGAAGTCCGCCGCGGCCCGACACGGATGTTACGGACGCCGCGTGAACGAGAGATAGCGAGACACATGGTCATGGCACAGAGGAGCATGGTCACCGTACGGGAGAGGTAGGATGGCAGAGGGCACGAAGTGGAAGACAGCGATCACCGAGATCGGCCCGGGGAAGGTCAGTGTGCGAGGCCGCCCGATTCAAGATCTGATGGGCAAGGCGACGTTCGCACAGGTCGTGTACCTCCTGTTGAAGGGTGAAGAACCGACACCGGCCCACGGCGCGCTGATGGATGCGATCCTCGTCTCATCGGTCGATCACGGAGCGTCTCCTCCGTCGACGATCGCGGCACGGACCGTGGCGAGTACCGGCGTGCCGCTCACGGCCGCCCTGGCGAGCGGCATCCTGTCGATCGGGCGGTTCCACGGAGGCGCCGTGGAGGCCTGTATGAAGCTACTGGCCGGCGCAGTGGAGCGGCGACGAGCGTCAGGTCGCTCGTCCGCTGAGGTGGCGCGTGAGCTGGTCGAAGAGAGTGCGGCGCAGAAGAAGCGGCTCTCGGGATTCGGGCATCGGATCCATCCGGTCGATCCCCGCAAGGTGAAGCTCTTCAGTCTCGCTGACGAGCTGGGCGTCTCCGGTGACTATATCGAGATGGCCCGGGCGATCGAGGCGGCGCTCGAGGAACACTCAGGGAAGAAGCTGCCGATAAACGTCGATGGGGCGATCGCCGCCGTCCTCTGTGAGATGGGATTTCCCGCTGAGTTGGGGAATGCGTTCTTCATCATTGCCCGCGTGGCCGGGCTCGTGGCCCAGATCCGGGAGGAACAGACGCGAGAGAAGCCGATGCGTGTCATCCACCCGCGGGATTTCGAGTACGACGGGCCGAAGGGCTGAGGGGGTAGTGATGGCCAATGAGATTGCGACCCTGTTTCCTGAGCTCGATCTGATCGAGGATGCCGGCCTCAGGTCGAAAGTGGAGGCGGTGTGGCTGGACGCTATCGAGCTGGGCGGGTGGTCGATCGGGGATCTCGCGGAGATCCCCTTTACGCTGCTCATTCCCGACTGTCCCGTCAATATCGTCGAGCATACAAGAGCTGTCTGTCGTATCTCCTTCGACACAGCGAGAGTGATGGCCGATCTGTTCGCCGATCACCTCTCTCTGGATACTGAGGTTCTGGTCGCGGGAGCCCTGCTGCACGACGTGGGCAAGTTGCTGGAGTACGAACGGAGCGGAGCCGGATTCGGAAAGAGCCGGCATGGTGAGCTGCTGCGGCATCCGTTCAGCGGGATGGGCCTGGCGACCAAGCACGATCTCCCGCCCGAGGTGATCCATGTGATCGCCGTTCATGCGCACGAAGGAGATAGATCGAAACGGACACCGGAGGCGATCATCGTCCATCGTGTCGATTTCATCGTCTTCGAATCATTGAAGGGAGGATGAGTGTGACCGACAATGGGGCACCGATGCCTGAACCCTACAAGATCAAAGTGGTGGAGCCCATTGCGGCCACGACTCGCGAGGAGCGGCAGGCGATTCTCGAGGCCGCGGGGTACAACGTCTTCGGGATTCCGGCGGAAAAGGTCTTCGTCGATCTGCTGACTGATAGCGGAACGTCGGCAATGAGCGATCGCCAGTGGTCGGGGATCATGATGGGCGACGAGGCCTACGCCTGCAGCCGCAACTTCTATCGACTCACTGAGACAGTCCAGCGGCTCTTCGGATTCAAACATATTCTTCCCACGCATCAGGGGAGGGCTGCCGAACACATCCTGTTCGCCACGATCGCCCACTCTGACAGTCAGATTCCGAGTAACACCCACTTCGATACGACACGGGCAAACATCGAGCACATAGGCGCGACCGCCGTAGATTTCATGATCCCTGAAGGGACCGATCCCGAGACCTATCATCCGTTCAAGGGGAACATCGACCTCGAGAGGGTCGAGGAGTTCATCAAGGAGGTCGGTCCGGAAGTCATACCGATCTGCATGCTCACCGTGACGAACAACGCCGGAGGGGGCCAGCCTGTCTCCATGGAGAATATCCGCTCCCTCAAGGAACTGCTCAGACCGCACAACATCCCTCTGTTCATCGATGCCTGTCGGTTCGCGGAGAATGCCTATTTCATCAAGGAGCGGGAGGCGGGATACGGCACGCACACGATACCGGAGA
Source organism: candidate division TA06 bacterium SM23_40 (assembly GCA_001303705.1). Taxonomy (GTDB): domain Bacteria; phylum LJUI01; class LJUI01; order SM1-40; family SM1-40; genus SM1-40. The sequence goes on along the minus strand of LJUI01000172.1, from coordinate 883 downwards.
TCGTGCGGGAGATGTTCTCCTATGCGGACGGATGCACGATCAGCACCAAGAAGGACGGGCTCGTCAACATCGGCGGGTTCATCGCCACGAACATCGATGACCTCGCCGAGGCGATGAGGAACCTTCTCATCCTGTACGAGGGCTTTCCCACCTACGGGGGCCTAGCCGGACGCGACCTCGAGGCGATGGCGATCGGATTAGAGGAGGCCGTGGACGAACGCCACCTGGCCTACCGGGTTGCCCAGGTACGGATGTTCGGCGAGAAGCTGGCTGGTGTGGGAGTGCCCGTACTGCAGCCCATCGGGGGACATGCTGTGTACATCGATGTCAAGCGCTTTCTCCCGCACATCCCTCAGTCGAAGTTCCCCGGCCAGGCATTGACCACAGCGCTGTACATCGAAGGGGGTATCCGCGCCGTAGAGCTGGGGACGGTCGCATTCACGAAGGTCGATCCTGAGACAGGTGAGACGGTCTACCCGCTGCTCGAGCTCGTCAGGCTGGCAGTTCCCCGGCGTGTATACACGCAGGCGCACCTCGATTATGTGGTCCAGGTCTTCGCCGAGATCGTGAAGCGAAAGGACGAGCTCAGGGGGCTGCGGATGACCTATGAAGCCCCGTTTCTGCGGCACTTCACGGCACGGTTCGAGCCGATCTGACGCGCCCGGGTTCTCTCATGTGCTCCCTCATATGCGGTACCGATCGGCTGGCGCGTGTGGGGATGCCGGTACGGTTCCGTGTGTAAAGGCGCCTGACACAGGCTATGCCTACGATGTTGCTATCGGTCGGAGGGCTTGTGTAAACGTTCTTTGCACCGGCCGCGCTCGATCGATCTGAAGTGCCCGTTCATCTGCCGATAGAGATGTGTGCCGATCGCTGCGTTGTG
>LJUI01000171.1 GCA_001303705.1 candidate division TA06 bacterium SM23_40 | reverse complement strand
AGCGGCGATCGGGCCGCCGGCAGAGGAGCGGCGCAAGCCGAGGCCGAGACCGGAAGTCACGTCCGGAACGACCGAGAAGATCGGAACCGGGTGTGGGAACCTGTACGTGACCGTCAACGCCGACGAGCACGGCCCGTTCGAGGTCTTTGCCAGCCTCGGGAAGAGCGGAGGATGCGAGGCGTCGCAGACTGAGGCGATCAGCAGGCTCGTCTCGCTGGCGCTCAGGTCTGGAGTCAAGCCGGAGTCGATTATCAAGCAGCTGCGCGGGATCAGATGTCCGCGTCCCTATTGGCGAAACGGGCACGCCATCCTCTCCTGTCCCGATGCGATCGGCCGGGCCCTCGTACGCTATGAGTCCGAGAGAGGGCAGCCCGTCAGCGTCCCGCCTGAGCCGGGGAGGCAGTACGAGCGCTGCGCGCGGTGTGGAGGGGTACTGGAGTACGTCGAGGGATGCGAGGTCTGCCGCGGCTGCGGGTACTCGCGCTGCGAGTAGGACTGCACCGGCATCGGAAAGACCGTGGCGCGGGAGGATACACAGCGGGTGGGGTGGCGGGCGAACTTGAGTAAATAAGTCCTAATAGTCATTTTAGTTAGACCGATAGAGCGGGAACTTTCGCCCTATCGGTTGTGTTGACGGAAATGACGCCGGAGGACCGGCCTGAGGTCGGGACGGCAGGAAAGAGGGGGGACCGTGCTGGGTCACGCCCGCAGGCGAGAGGTATGGTCGGGCCTTGAAGAAGAGGCTCTGAGCTACATGGAGGCGCTGTACAATACTGCTCTCCGCATGACGAGAAATGAACACGATGCGGAGGACCTCGTACAGGACACGTATCTCAAAGCATTCAGGTTCTGTCACCGATTCGAGCCCGGCACCAACCTCAAGGCGTGGCTGTTCAAGATACTGACAAATACATTTATAAACAGATACCGCAAGAAGAAGAAAGAGCCGAAATTCACACAATATGATGAGTCGAACCCGTTCTTCCTGTACGAGAAACTGGCCGACCGAAAGGCAGGGCCGCCTTCGCCTGAGAATGGGGGGTACGCGCTCGAGGATCTGGTAGAAGATGAAGTGGTACAGGCGCTCGAGGAGCTGCCCAGCGATTTTCGGATTGCCGTGCTGTTGTCGGACCTCGAGGGGTTCTCGTATCAGGAGATAGCGGACATCGTCGGATGTCCGTTGGGGACTGTCAGGTCACGTCTGTTTCGTGGCAGGCGGTTACTCCAGCAGAAGCTGTGGGACTATGCCGTCAAGCGAGGGTTCGTCAAGGAGAAGCAAGAATGAGTTGTGAGAACGTCGCTCACCACCTTCATGACCTGCTCGATGGTGAGCTCGATCCGGTCGAGATGCGGCGGATCCAGCAGCATCTCGATGGGTGTGAGGAGTGTCGACGCAAGGTGGAGTTCGAGCGTACCCTCAAGGGCCTCATTCGGGAAACGATGCCTGTAAGGGATGTGCCGGCATCGGTGCGAACTCGTGTCGTCGCCTCGCTGCACGTGGCAGACAGAGAATTCCGCCGCGCTTTCGTGCCTCGTGGTTTGAGGATGCCGCCGGCCTTCTCTTTCGCCGCCACTGCTGTCCTCATCCTGCTCGTGCTCGGGACCTGGTGGTTGAGTAGCCGGGCAAGGGGTCCCGGCATTGCCCAGGCGGCGTTGGCCTTCCACACCGGATTCGTGGAGGGTTCGAGAACGGTCGACCTGGACAGCTCGAATCCCGAAGAGATCGCCAGGTGGCTCAGCGAGAGGACCGGTCTCCCCATACATGGAGAGGCGCTGAAGCGGGTGGAGATGGAACCCTGCGGGGCCTGCACGTGTCCCAAATCCCGGTTTCCCGTCGGGCTCGTGATGTACGAGATGGGAGAGCACTGTGTCGTCCTCGCCGTCGCTCCCGAATATGCCATACGATCCCTCCCCAAGGGGAGAACGGAGATTGTGGAAGGGCGTGAGATCATCCTCTGCTTTTTCGACGGAACGAACCTGGTGGTCTGGTTGGACGAAGCCATGTCCTGCTGTCTGGCATCAGACCTGCCGGCAGACGACCTGGTGGCCATGGCGTCGGCAATCTGGTGAGAGGGCGTTCGGGATTTCTTCTTGACAATCTGGACAGTATCGTGTATGAACGGGCCGATTAGGTCCGTATATCGTGTACCCTGTGGGGCTTCGGGAGGGAAGGACCTGACGTCTGTCGGCCCCGTGTTGGGGCCCGAGAGAGTAAGGGATGGCTCTTGGTCGGGACGCGGCGCCAATCATGATGACGCCGCGATACTACATATGACGCCGCGCCTCTGGTCTGGCTCGGCCTCTCTCTCTCCCGTGCTGCGGTTCGTGGTTGCGCGCCGGCCGCAAATCGTGTAGGATGGCACCACGGATTCTTGTAGTCTGGGTCATGATTTCGCAGAGGATTCGACACTCTGAGAAAGGAGATCGGTAACGCCCATGAGAACGATGCTCAGCTTCCTGGCCGTCATCCTCCTACTTGCGGGTTGTGGAGGGCAGGGGGAGAGTCCCTCTACCTCCGCCGACATGGCTCCCGATTTCACGCTCAAGAACCTCGACGGGCGGGACGTGAGCCTGCGGGATTTCCGGGGCAAGATCGTCTTGCTCGATTTCTGGGCCACGTGGTGTCCGCCGTGCATCCAGGAGTTGCCCCACTTCGTGGAGCTCTACGATGCCTACAAGGTCGATGGCTTCGAGATCATCGGGATCGCGCTCGATGCCGGCGGGGTATCAGTCGTCAAACCATTCATCGAAGAGCGCGGGATCGAGTACACGACTCTCATCGGTACAGACGAGGTGACGCAGGCATACGGTGGCGTGCGCGGCATCCCCACAACGTTCATCATCGACCGCGAGGGCAAGATATATAAGAAGTATCAGGGCTACCGCGACAAGTCGGTCTTCGAGAACGACATCAAGAGGCTGCTCGGTCGTTCCTGAGAAGAGACCTGAAGGCCTAGGGGGTTACCATGGGTAGTGAGCGGCTGCGACATCGGGTTCTGTTGGCCGTATCCGCCGTCCTCCTGTGCACGGTCCTCTCCCTCTCGTGCGGCAGGGGCGAAATCGAACTCCCCGAACCGGAGATCATCGAAGGTGCGGAGATGCGGTTCTCTCCGGGGGCGAACCGAGCTTCTCTCATCGACTGGGAGCCCTGGGGCAGGCAGGCTTTCGAGAGGGCAGGCCGGCAGGAAAGACCGGTCGTGCTCGTCATGACGGCGCTGCCCATACGAGAAGCGAGGCAGTTCGATGAAACCACACTCTCCGACTCTCTCATCATCGAGCGACTCAACAGAGAGTGTGTTCCCATCCGCGTCGACATCGAGCGGCACCCCGAAGTGAAACGGTTGGTCTGGTCGGGTGCGCTGGTACCGAAGGAAGGAGAGCCGGGTATCGTCTCCATCCACGCGTCGGGACAGCTTATCCAGGCGGCAGGGTTCCTCGATCCACCGGGGACGGAGGAGTTTCTGGACTATGCAGTGGAGACTAACATGTTCTACGAGCGCTGGCCCGAGGGCCCCGGGCAAGCGCCTGTCATCGCCTGGGAGCAGCCTCTCATCATGAGGAGGCGGGTACAGACGCGCGAGCTGTCGAACGACCTTGTTGATCGCGTGGCCGCCTCGCTCCGCAGTGCTTTGAGCGGACCAGGCGGGGGGCCCGGCCAGGACGGAAAGGTTCGAGATCCGAGTGCCATCTCTCTCCTTCTGTACCTGGGTCACACACGAGGCGAGGAGAGCCTGGCGGTCCTGGCAAGCGACGCCCTCGTCTCAGTGAGAGAAGCCGGGTACTGGGATGAGGTTGAGGGAGGAGTCAGCGGACCCGGGGGGAAGAATCTGGCGATCAATGCTGATCTTGCGTTGAGCTACCTGGAGGCCTGGGAGGCTACGGGCAAGGAGGACCACCCGCGTGCGGCACGCGATATCCTGAGGTTCCTCCTGACCGTGCTCTACGACGAGAACATCGACGCATTTCGTGCCGGCCAGTTAGGCGACGAGGCTTATTTTGCGCTTGACCGCGCGGGCCGCTCAGAGGCTGGGGCAGCGCCGCCCGTGGATGGAACGCTGTACACCGATCGCAACGCGAGGATGGTATCTCTCGGCCTGAAGGCAGGGCTCGTGTTGCAGAATGAGACCTGGACAGAGCGTGCGCTGGGGCTGCTCGACGATCTGTGGGACCGTGCCGTGGGCGAGGACGGTCGCGTCTACCATGTCTTCGATATCGAGCGTGGGGCGGGTTCGGCACCCGGGTTGGTGGCTGATGGTATGTGGCTTGCCCGGGCTCTGCTTGACGCCTATGCCTACACAGGTGTGCCAAGGTACCTTCTGCGGGCACGCCAGCTCGTCGATCGCGCACTCGAAGAGCAGTGGCAGGAGACGGCCGATGTCTTCGTCGCTCATTCAGGCGAGTCGTGGCCACCCGCCGCTGCGTTAGTCAACAACCCCTCATTCGACGCGAACCTCGTGGGGGCGCTCGTCCTCCTGAGGCTCAATTGGTGCACCGAGGAGCCGATGTACAGGGATGTGGCTCGTCGGATTCTGACTCGCTGGTCGGGAGACTGGGGCCGATTCGGGGACCGGGCGGGGGCATACGGCCTCGCACTCCAGCGATACCTCGACTATCCGGTGCGGATGATGATTATCGGTTCCCCGGAGGAGGCCCAGACAAGGGCCCTGTTGAGAGAGTCGCTCCGCCTGTATGAACCGGGCAAACACGTACAGTTGCTCGACCCGAAGAGTGAACGTGAGGAGGTCGAGGCCCGGGGGTTTCCCACGGACATGGACCCCGCCATCTTCGTCTGCGTCGGGCGAGCCTGTTCGGCGCCCATCCTCGATGCGGAGGAAGTGGCTGCCAGCGTGAGCAGCTTCGTGGAACAGATGGGCAGAGAGTAATGATGTCCCCACCGCGCGGCATCGTCGCGGGGCGAGTGGTGTGGATGACCCAACCTCTGTCGGACATGGAGCAGAGGTGACGAGCAGGCAGTGGGGTGTGAGAGAGAGGAGTAATGGCTGATGGTACAGAGGAGGAATCTCTTCGTCGCTCATTCAGGCGAGTCGTGGCCACCCGCCGCTGCGCTCGTCGAGAACCCCTCATTCGACGCGAACCTCGTGGGGGCGCTCGTCCTCCTGAGGCTCAATTGGTGCACCGAGGAGCCGATGTACAGGGATGTGGCTCGTC